>JAHBUQ010000001.1:0-302703 GCA_019637995.1 Ignavibacteriota bacterium | reverse complement strand
CAGAAATAAAAATTCGTAAGGAATTAATTATTAATGAGTCTATAAAGTATAGAAAGAAAATAATAACTCACATATATGGAGGCAGAGGATGAAATACTTATTATTAATAATTACTGCTTATTTTTTTATTGGCTGTTCTGCAAAAGAAATACCCGCAAATCTAGATGAGCTGAATAAGCAGTATGGTTGCGAAGTAGGCGATGATGCACCTTTGTTTAAAACCGAACTAAGAGATAATTCTCTTTTCGATTTTGCTGATACAAAGGGAAAGGTTGTAATGCTTGATTTTTGGGGTGCATGGTGTTCAATTTGTGGTATGACCAGACCGGACATGAAACAATTAATCAATGATTATTCGAATAATATTGATTTTGAAGTCTTAGGTATATCTATAAACGACAGACCGGAAAAATGGATAGAATATATTGAAGAACATAATTTAAATTGGAAACACACTCAAAATTCTACGAAATTAAGTAAAGACCCACAAACCTTATACTGCATTCAAGGAGTACCTGCTGTAATTTTGATAGATAAGCATGGTAAAATACGTTATAGATTAAATCCCATAAATCATGACAAGTTGAAAGAAGCAATCGCAGAATTAGTTAACGAAGAAGTATTTAATTAAACAAATCACTCATCATAACTAAGGCAATGCCGGCACCAAAGCTTTCACCTAATTGAATACCATTGAAATTCTTATAAACTGGAAGCTCGAAGAAACCCGAAACTGATAATTTTCCAAAATTGCAGCTCAATTGCGGTACAATTGAAAGTACACTTCTTCCTGTATTTATAAGCAATTCACTTTCCTGATATGACTTTGATAAATGGTCATATCGAAATTCGACTAATCCATAAAATTTTTCAGAAATTTTTTTGGAGATGAATACAGAATTTATGTAACTGTTCCCTTGCTCAAATTTATCAGGATTTATGAGGAACAGCTCAGCTCTTGAAAGAAATACCAAATTGAAATCATCGTACAAATTTTTGAAATAAAACAGCTGAAGAATTCCGCCAGAATTTCCTGACAAAGCTACATTCCCAGAAAGCGGTTGTCTGTATCCAGCACCGATAGTGATTTCCTGCTTATTATCCCTGTCAGCAAGAACTGTATATTTTCCTATTAAATTAATGGATGAAAATCCAGAAATTCTTTCAATTTGATATCCCATATTAATATTTTTATCAGGGAAAGCTCCAATTTCAGTTTCTAAAGTGAATCTCTTAGTAACTCCATATCCGATATTTATTCCTGTGAAATTAATAAGCATTTGCTCATCATAAAATTTTCCGAGTTTTTGAGTTCCATCATAGAAATGGTCACCATACAGAGCTCTGTGCATTGCAATAATTCTCAATGAACCTTCTTTGAGAACTCCTATATTTGATGTTCCTGCGGCAAGTGCCGAGCCTGAAAATGCAGCACTGCAACAACCGCACTGCGAATACATCAAGTTGTATTGACAAATAATCGCAGCTAAAATCAAGGCAAGTAATTCGAATATTTTATTTTTCATCTATTTTTTCGATTATTTTGTTTATATCTGTGAAATCTTTTTTTAATAGAGATATTAATTTGCTTTTTTTATTTACAAAAACAACAGGTAGTTCTTCGATTTTAAACTTTCTATGCTTTCCATCGGGTGATTCCCAATAATCATCCAAGCCGGTAAGTGTAATTTTCGATTTATCAATATTGGAAATATTCAATAACTTGAAAAAATATGGCAGTGTCGAGGCGCATTCCATACAAGATGCCATAGCAAATATTTGAAAATCAATACCTTGCGAATTGATAATTTCTCTGAATTTTGCTACTTGATTTTCATCAAATTGACTTGAATCATAAAGTGTTCTGTCCCAACCGGATTTCATCATCCAATCTTCAATATCAACATTACCATTGAGCTTGTTTGTGTGAGTGGTCGAGCATGATGAAATAAGAATAGTTGCGATAAATATTATCGCACAAAAATTATTATTGACATTTTTATTACTTGCCATAATTTATAAAATCTTGTTTTTGCAAAATCTGACTGAACAAAAATAAGCAAATATTGTCAATGTAACAATTTTGCGATTAAAATCTGCAAAATAGCATTGTTTAAATAGCGTCTCATATTTTTTGTATTATTATTCTAAAAAATTATAATGAAATTACCCGAATTTAACAATATTCAAGATGCTCATAATCGCATTAGAAATCAAATTAAACATACACCTGTTCTAACATCAGAAAGTGTCAACAAAATTTTAGGTTGCGAAATTTATTTCAAATGTGAAAATTTCCAGAAAGTGGGTGCTTTCAAATTCCGTGGAGCATCGAATGCTGTTTTATCACTTACAGACGATGAAGCCCAAAAAGGTGTTGCAACACATTCATCCGGAAATCATGCTCAGGCTCTTGCTCTGGCAGCACGTATGAGGGGTGTGCCGGCTTATATTGTAATGCCAAACAATTCACCAAAAGTGAAATCTGATGCAGTAGCAGGTTATGGTGGTAAGATAATTTATTGCGAGCCAAACCTAAAAGCCCGAGAGGATACTCTTGAGAAGGTTACAGCAGAAACCGGTGCTAAATTCATACATCCTTATAATAATTTCAATGTAATTTGCGGTCAGGGAACTGCTGCTATAGAGCTACTTGATGAAGTTGTTGATTTGGATATTGTGATGACTCCTGTCGGTGGTGGAGGGCTACTTAGCGGTACTTCCATTTCTGTGAAGCACATTAGCCCCAAAACAGAGGTAATCGCAGGCGAACCAAAAGGTGCTGATGACGCATATCAATCTATCATGAAGGGTGATATTGTGCCCTCTGTAAATCCAAAAACTATAGCAGATGGGCTTTTGACATCTCTTGGTACACTCACTTTTGAAATAATCAAAAAAAACGTCAGTACTATTTTGACAGTCGAAGAAGAAACCATTATTAAGTCTATGAGGCTAATTTGGGAAAGGATGAAAATCATCATTGAGCCATCATGTGCTGTGCCGGTTGCTGCAATAATGGAAAACCCCGAAAGATTCAAACGCAAAAAAGTAGGTATTATACTTTCAGGAGGTAATGTTGATTTAGGGAAACTACCATTTTAAACTTTTTTGGAAAAAATAATACTTTTTGAATGATTAATCTTAAGTATTTTATTATATTTGTATCTTATTATTTAGTAAATAAAAAAAATAAGGTATGACAGAAAAGAAAGCTAAGAAAAATGGAAGATTTCAGCGAATCTTTTTAAAATCGTTGGACTATATTGAAATAATTGGAAATAAATTACCTCACCCGGCAACATTGTTTGCCCTACTTGCCCTGATGGTAGCAATATTATCATTCTTTGCTGATATGTTTGGATTTTATGCCTTGCATCCAATTACAAAAGAATCTATATCGGTAAATAGTTTGTTAAGTGGTGATGGAATTAGGTGGATTTATACCAATATAATCAAAAATTTCGTAAATTTCCCTCCACTTGGATATGTCCTTGTAGTAATGGTAGGTATTGGCGTAGCTGAAGGTTCGGGTCTATTCTCTGTAATGATACGTGCTCTTGTGCTTTCTGCACCGCCAAGGCTTATAACCGCTGCACTCGTGTTAGCCGGAATTTTGTCGCATCTTGCATCCGAAGCTGGTTATGTAATACTTATTCCACTCGGTGCTATGATGTTTCATGCCTTAAATCGGCATCCTATGGCGGGTCTTGCTGCAGCATTTTGTGGTGTGAGCGGAGGATTCGGTGCAAACTTTCTTATTGGTTCAGTTGACCCGATTTTAGCAGGCCTTTCAACAACTGCAGCGCAGATATTAGACAACACAATTGTTATAAATCCTGCAGTTAATTTCTACTTTATGTTTGCTTCAGGTATCATGGTCGTACTGATAGGTACATGGGTAACCGAGAAAATTGTAGAGCCGAGATTAGGAAAATATGAAGGAAATGCCAAAGCACTTGCAATTGAACAATTAACCTCATTAGAGAAAAAGGGATTGAGATTTGCAGGACTTGGACTTTTGGGAGTCATAATTGCACTTGCTATGACTGTAGTTCCTGAAAATGGATTGTTTAGAAATCCTGTTGACGGCTCTGTACTTCATTCTCCATTTTTTGACGGTATAATCATAGGTATTTTGATATTCTTTTTTATTCCCGGTTTAATTTATGGTGCAATTGTCGGTACAATCAAGAATGATAAAGATACAGTAAAGCATATCACACACTCTATGAGTGGACTGGCAAGCTATATTGTGCTTGTATTTTTTGCGGCACAGTTTGTATATTTCTTCAGCTACTCAAATCTTGGACTGATTCTTGCAATCAACGGGGCGGAAACTTTACGCAGTATAAATTTGACCGGAATTACACTTATCGCAGCATTTGTTTTGCTATCTGCTTTCATTAATCTCTTTATGGGCAGTGCATCAGCAAAATGGGCTATAATGGCGCCGGTTTTCATCCCTATGTTTATGCTATTGGGTTATCATCCTGCACTTACTCAAGCTGCATTCAGAATTGGCGATTCAGTAACAAATCTTGTTACTCCAATGATGAGTTATTTCGCTTTAATTGTAACATACGCTCAAAAGTATGACGAAAATTATGGTATTGGCACAATAATCTCAACAATGATACCATATACATTTATGCTTACAATTGCCTGGCTGATTATACTTATTTTGTGGATGTTGCTTGGTATTCCTCTGGGACCCGACGGACCACTCTATTTACCGAATTAAGATTATTGCTATATTGCATATTTTCAATCAGGAAAATGTACTGAAAATAATTGATTTAGAGCTTTATCATCAATCAAACTTACAGATGTGAGTTTGATTGATTAACTATTAATATCAATTATTACAGGCTATAAAATCAATCGGATATAATATTTGAAATTTGCTAAATAGCTCGAAATTATCTAACAAAATATAAATTTTTAAGCAAAATAAATTAAAATTTTATATAAAATTTTGATAATTCTGAAAATAATCGTATTTTTGCTGTTCTTTGATTTTAATATTTTAAATAGGAAGCATTATGCCAAAGATGAAATCAAACGGGTCCGCTAAAAAGAGATTCAAAGTAGCTCCAAGCGGAACCATCAAAAGGAAAAAGGCTTATCATAGTCATATCCTTACAAAAAAATCTGCCAAACGTAAACGTAATTTAAGGCAGTCATCAGTTATTGCTGATGTAGATGTTAAAAGAGTCAAAAGAATGTTAGGGCTCGCTTAATTAACATATTTTTATTAACCGGCGAACGGGATGGTTGCTCTCCCCGAGCCAATATTGGAGATTTAGTATGGCAAGGTCAGCCAATAAAGTAGCGGCAAGAAACAGAAGAAGAAAATTTCTAAAATTAGCCAAAGGTTATTGGGGTTCACGTAAAAACGTATGGACAGTTGCAAAAAATCACATTGAAAAAGGTTTGTTGCACGCTTATGTTGGTCGTAAACTCAAAAAACGTTCGTACAGAAGCCTTTGGATAATGCGTATCAATGCAGCAGCACGCGAAAATGATACAACATATTCAAGACTGATTCATGCCCTGAAGAAAAATAATATCAATATCAACCGTAAAGTTTTAGCAGATTTTGCTATGAACCGTCCGGAAGTATTCAAAGCTATTATTAGTCAGGTCAACAGTTAATATTGCTTCCTGATTAGATATTTTAAGAAGACTGCTTTTTACTAAGCAGTCTTTTTTTATTATGTTTTATTGAATGTCCATCACCTTATTGTCATTGTTTTCACATATAACGCATTGCAAATACCTTATTTGCAAAGAATATGTAAAAAAGTTCTTTTATATTTCATCAAAATATTGCATTTTTGTAATATGTTATTATGATTTTTTTAAATTTTTAATTATTGTTAGGTGATAACAATGTCTTTAGCATCAAGATTACTTGACTTCTTCACAAAGAAGAAAACAGTCGCCGAAGATACAGACGCACAGTCAAAAGTTAAACAGCAGAAGCTGGGTAAAATGACGGCTCGTGAGCGTATTGAGGCTATATTAGATAAGGATTCCTTCCACGAGTATGACCTATTTGTAGAGCACAAAGCCGAAGATTTCGGTATGGATAAAAAATTTCTCCCCCGTGACGGTGTCATAACCGGTACAGGTGATATTGTTGGACATCCTGTTTGTATATATGCTCAGGATTTCACTATAGCTGGTGGCTCTCTTGGGCTTGCTCATGCCAGAAAAATTACAAAAATAATGGACCATTCCATAAAACTTGGAATCCCATTAATTGGTATAAATGATTCAGGCGGTGCAAGAATTCAGGAAGGTGTAAATTCCTTGGCAGGATATGGAGAAATATTCTATCGTAATACACTTGCTTCAGGAGTGATTCCTCAAATTTCTGTTATATTGGGACCTTGTGCAGGCGGAGCTGTGTACTCTCCTGCGCTAACTGATTTTGTTTTTGTGGTTGATAAAATTTCGAAAATGTTTATCACCGGTCCTGAAGTAATCAAAACTGTATTGGGTGAGGAAATTAGCATGGAAGACCTTGGAGGTGCAAGAGTTCACTCTGAAATAACCGGAAATGCTCATTTCTTTGCTGAAAGCGAGGAAGAATGTTTTGAGCAGATAGCAAAATTAGTTTCATACATTCCCTGGAATAATTACAAAAAAGCAGAGAAATTTGCTCCAATGCCTCCAAAACCTGAATACAAAATACTTGATATTATTCCCAAAGAATCTACAATGCCCTATGATGTTCGTGATATAATAAAATCATTGAGCGATAATTCCGACTTTTTGGAAGTTCAGGAATATTTTGCACAGAACATTGTTGTGGGATTTGCTCGCTTCAATGGAGAAACAGTGGGTATTGTTGGCAATCAACCGATGGTTTTAGCAGGTGTTCTGGATGTGGATTCATCTGATAAAGCTGCTCGTTTCATAAGATTCTGTGATTCCTTCAATATTCCACTATTAACACTTGTTGACTTACCCGGTTATTTACCCGGTGTTGATCAGGAGCATGCCGGAGTAATCAGGCACGGCGCAAAGATTCTTTATGCTTATAGCGAAGCAACTGTTCCAAAATTAACAGTTGTTCTTCGTAAAGCTTATGGTGGTGGTTATATTGCCATGTGTTCCAAGCACTTAGGAGCTGATTTCGTATTCTCGCTTCCGACAGCCGAAATAGCTGTGATGGGTCCTGAAGGTGCAGCAAATATAATTTTCAAAAAAGAAATTTCAGAGGCTATTGACCCTGAAATAATGCGCAAGGAAAAAGTTGATGAATATACTCAAAAATTTGCAAATCCTTACAAGGCTGCTTCTGCAGGATATATTGATGCGGTAGTAACTGCTGATGAGTTACGTGGGCAGTTGCTTCATTCATTACATATAGCTACTAATAAAATTGAAAATCGTCCAAGTAGAAAACATGGCATACCGCCATTTTAAGGAGACATATTTATGAATGACCTATATACTGAATTTGTTGTTGATGACACGGTCTATGTTACCAAAGTCAATAAGAAATTTTCAAGCAGGAAAAATTTTAGTGGCTTTAATAAAAATGTCATCACTGCATTCATTCCCGGAGCGATTAGGGAAATATCAATCAAACAGGGTGATAAAGTTAAATTCGGAGAAAAGTTACTTGTACTTGAAGCAATGAAGATGAAAAATCTTGTGACAGCATCTGTAAATGGTACTGTTAAATCTGTTCACGTCAGTTTAGGCGAGAATGTTTCAAAAAATCAACTTCTGGTAATTATTGATGAAGATAAGTTATAGTTTATTACAATTTTTTAAATAGCATTATTTATTAAAAAAAATAGTACTCCACTTTGTTAGTAGAGTACTATTTTAGCATTAAACAACATGTAGCCTAAAGACTTGATGTAGCCTAAAGACTTGATTTTTCTTGCTCTTTAACGTCGTTCAAAATCTGTGAAACCTGATTAGCAGTTACATTGCTGAACACCTTGTCATTGATTGTAACAACAGGAGCCAACGCACACACGCCAATGCATCGTGTGCCCTCAATTGAGAAAAGTCCGTCGCTTGTAGTTTCACCCATTTCGATACCCAAATCACTTTTAAATGCATTGAGTACACTATCTGCACCTTTGACAAAGCAGGCAGTTCCAAGGCAAACTGAAATTGAGAATTTTCCTCGTGGTTTCAATTTGAAGTAATGATAAAATGTAGCAACACCGTAAACATTTGCAGTTGGTACCTGCAAGAGATGAGCTACTTCATCAAGATGAATTTCAGAAAGATAGCCGTAGCGTCCCTGTACTTTATGAAGAACCGCAATAAGATATGACTCGGGATGTTCTTTGGTAATACATTCATTTGCAAATTCTACAATATCTTTATCTAATGTAAATGTTTTATCGCAGCACATTATTTTATCCCCCTTGGTAATTTGGCAGAATAGTTTGTATGTAATAATTCATGAGCAGTATGACTACCGGGTTCGCCTAAAAACTCTTTATATATTTGTATTATAGCAGGATTTTCATGAGATTTTCTTAATGTTTTTCCGGAATCAATATCATACAGGGCGTTTTGTCTTAATTTTATCATATCTTTATCAAGAGGATAAACATATTTTTCAACATGTGATAATGGCTGACCACCACCTGCTACGCAGCCACCCGGACATGCCATAATTTCTATAAGATGATATTGCTTTTCACCTTTCTTAACTTTTTCCAAAATAGTTTTTGCATTGTTAAGACCATTAGCAACGGCAACATTTATTAAAGTTCCTTTAATGTCAATTGTTGCTTCTCTTAATCCTTCAATTGCACGTACTTCTGTGAAATTGAGGTTTGTAATTGATTCACCGGTGATCTTTTCATAAGCAGTTCTAAGAGCAGCTTCCATTACACCACCTGTTGAACCAAAAATATCGCCTGCACCGGAAGAAATACCCATAGGAGTATCAAAATCTTCTTCAGGTAAATTTGGAAAATCTATACCGTATGCTTTAATCATCCAAATTAATTCGCGTGTGGTTACAACTGTATCAGTGTAAGGAATACCTTCAGGAGAATAATGGTCTGGTCGTTTCGCTTCAAATTTCTTTGCAACGCATGGCATTACAGCAACTACATAAATATCTTTCGGGTCGCGCCCTGTTTTTTCAGCGTAGTATGTTTTGATTAATGTTGAAAGCATCTGCATCGGAGATTTACAACTTGACACATTTGGAAGCAATTCGGGATAAAAATGTTCAACAAAATTTATCCAGCCCGGCGAACAAGACGTGATAAGAGGTAAAGTACCTCCATTATTAAGTCGTTCAATCAATTCATGGCTTTCTTCCATAATTGTTAGGTCGGCTGTGAAATCAGTATCAAATACTGCATCAAAACCAAGCCGGCGAAGTGCAGCAACAGTTTTTCCGGTTGCACTTCTGCCATGTGGCAAATCCCATCCTTCATTTATTGCGGCTCTGATTGCCGGAGCAGTTTGGGCAACAACAAATTTATTAGGATCTTTCAAGATTTCCCACACATCTTCGGTATCATTCTTTTCGATGAATGCAGCTGTAGGACATACATTGATACACTGCCCGCATTTGATACAAACTGAATCATCCATCGGTGCCTGAAAAGCCGGAGTTACAACTGTATTTACACCGCGGAACATCTGGCTTAAGTTATGCACACCCTGTATTTCGGAGCATACTCTTACACATCTGCGGCAAAGGATACATTTTTCAGCATCACGTACTACTGAAACATTTGATTTATCAATTGGGAATCTCTTTCTTGCACCGTCAAATACTCTGTGACGAACACCAAGTTTGTATGATAAGTTTTGCAATTCACAATTGCCGTCACGTTCACAAGTCAAACATGCTCGTGGGTGATTATCGAGAAGTAATTCCACTAAATCTCTTCTTGTTTCTCTAAGCTCAGGAGAATTTGTTGTAATTTTCATTCCTTCCTGCAATTTTGTAGCACAAGCAGGAAGTAAATTACCATAACCTTCTACTTTTACAGAGCAAACTCTGCAAGAACCTTCAGTTGAAAGAAATGGGTGATAACATAATCTTGGCACGTGAGCATTTATTCTGTCAGCGGCTTCCATAATAGTAAGACCATCAGGAACCGAAACATTTATACCGTCTATTATAGCATTTATATATTTCATTTTATTTTCTCCTTTACCTTAAATTTTCTCAATTGCATCAAACTTACAAGCATTGAAACACTCACCGCACTTGATACAGTCCTGCTGTATTATTTCATGAACCTGCTTTCTGGCGCCCATAATACATGATACAGGACATCTTCTTGCACAAAGAGTACAACCGGTACATTTATCTGCAATAATGAAGTAGCTGATAAGTTTCTGACATTTTTGCGTTGGGCATCTGTGGTCTTTTATATGTGTTTCAAATTCCTCACGGAAATTCTGCATCATACTCAATACAGGATTTGGAGCTGTCTGACCTAATCCGCAAAGTGATGTTGTTTTGATAATTTTTCCTAATCGTTCAAGTTTATCAAGGTCTTCCATCACTGCCGAGCCATCTGTAATTCTTTCAAGTATTTCCAACATTCTGAAAGTACCTTCACGGCATGGGAGACATTTTCCACAAGATTCATCTTTCGTAAATTCAAGGAAGAATTTGGCAGTCTGAACCATACAATCAGTATCATCAAGTACAATCATACCGCCTGAACCCATCATCGAGCCAATTTCTTTCAATGTTTCATAGTCAATTGGAGTATCAACTTTTGATGCCGGGATACAACCGCCTGAGGGACCGCCTGTTTGTATTGCTTTAAGTTCATAATTACCCGGTACACCACCGCCAATGTCATAAATTACTTCACGCAATGTTGTACCCATAGGAACTTCGATAAGTCCGGTATTTTTTACTTTACCTGCAAGTGCAAATACTTTTGTACCTTTTGATTCTTTAGTACCAATTCGGTTAAACCATTCTGAGCCGTAAAGCATAATAGCAGGAACATTTGCCCATGTTTCAACATTGTTTATACAGGTCGGATGTCCCCAAAGTCCTGAAAGTGATGGATATGGAGGTCTGATTCTCGGTTGTCCGCGTTTTCCTTCAATCGAGTGAATTAAAGCCGTTTCTTCTCCACAAACAAAAGCACCTGCACCCAAACGTATTTCAAGGTCAAAACTGAAATCAGAACCAAGAATATTATTACCGAGGAGATTATTTTCCTTAGCAAGTTTAATAGCTTTTTCAATTCTTTCAATAGCAAGCGGGTATTCTGCACGAATATAGAAATAACCCTTGCTTGCACCCATTGAGTATGCACCTATTGTCATACCTTCAATGATTGAGAATGGGTCGCCTTCAAGAGCTGAACGGTCCATAAATGCACCCGGGTCGCCTTCGTCGGCATTACAAATCACATATTTGATTGGGTCATCACTTAAAGTAGCTGTTAATTTCCATTTCAAGCCGGTTTTATAGCCACCGCCGCCTCTTCCCCGAAGTCCTGATTCAAGAATTTCATCAATTACATAATTCCTGTCGCCTTTGTCGAGAATTTCAGCAAGTGCTTTATAACCCTGAGCGTGAATATAATCGGCAAGATTCTCGGGGTCAATAATACCGCAGTTTCTTAAAGTAATTCTGGATTGTTTGTTAAAAAATGAAACATCTCCGTAAAATCTCATATAATCTTCGCTAAGCTGCTCTGAATGAACAAGATGTTTTTTACATATTATTTTGTTTTTCAGATGAGATTCTATGATTTCATCCATAGCTTCTTCAGTATTGTAACGGTAAATCACATTCTCTGGAAATACAATCATCACTGCGTGCTTATCATCATCTTCAAATTTTGATAAACCAATATTGCCACCGCTTAAAACTCTGACAGAATCTGAATGAAAACCATGGTCAATTAGTCTTTCAATGAATAACTCACGTAAATCAACGTGGTCGGGTCTTTTTTCGTAATTTGTTTCGCAAAATGTTACAACATGTTCATAAAGTATGTCCGTTTTCTTATCAAGCATAAGACTTGGAACAGGTTTGCCACCAAGTACATGACTTTGAAATATTTCAGATACTTTATCAATTGTAACTTTCTGGTATTTGACTGCAAAATGATTTGGAGCAAAAACACCTACAATCGGCTCCTGTGAGCATCTTCCGGTACATCCTGTTTGTTTGACAAGTATGTCTTCTCTTCCTGAAGCTGCAATAAGTTTCAAAAATTCATTCCGGACAATATCAGCACCTGCTGCATTTTCGCAAGTTGCAGAACCGACTTGAATGATGACCTTATCATGAGATTTCGCATCAGTTGAGGCAAAATCAAGCTCACTTTTCAATTTATTGTAGTTATCAATAACCTTAGGCATAATATCCTCTTTCTTTACATTTTTAATATGTTATCAATAGTCTGTTTAATGTTATTAAATTCACATAATACAATAATAACTTTTACAAAAGTAACAAATTATTAGCAATCCTGCAAGAAAAATCGTAATAAATTATTATTTTTCAATACATTAGAATACTCTTAAATTTTAATTAGATAAGGCTAACCATTATCAGGTTTGAAAAGAGAAACGAGAGAATCATTAATGGGAAGTAATAACTTTTGATTTCAACGACTTAATTAATTCAATCTTTTTTTAAGAATTAAAGTATTATATTTATAAAAATTCGTTTTGGGAATATATTCAATTTCATCCATAACAAGTTTCATTATGTGAATACCAAGTCCACCTTTACGAAAATGCTTAAAGTAATCTACCATATCAGGTGATTCAATTGAGAGAGGATTAAATGGCTGAGAGTCATCTTCTATTTTAACAATTAAATAATTAGTTGTTTCGTTTTTATTGATTTTAACTTTAATTTCATTATTAGAATTATTGTTATAAGCGTATTTGATAAGATTAGAGCAAGCTTCATCTACAGCGAGTGCAATTTTATTGCTAATATTATTATCAAACCCAAACTTAACAGAACATTCAAATACAAAATTGCGAATCTTTTCCAGCTCTTGAGAGCCGGAAAGAGTGCAGAAACATTGATCTTTATTTGATTTACCTGCCATTATTCTTTTATTTTGTTTTCATAGAATTTTTGCAAACATATCTCTTCATCTTTATCAATATCAAAAAGCATAGGAAAGCCAAGTAAATCAAATACTGAGAATACTTTGTCGCTCATATTCGACATCTTTATATCACCGTTTTTATTACGAATTTCTTCAATAAATGACATAAAGACGCCAAGTCCGGCACTACTTATATAATCAAGTTGTTCAAAATTCATCAGAATCTTGTATTTCCCCTCAGAAATTGTTGACTGAATGGCATTTTCTAACTCTGAAGCTGTATGTGCATCTAAAAATCCTTTCAGATACATACATACGACTTCTTTTTCATATTTGATTTTCACATCAAACTTAATATCTTCTGACATAATTTTCTCCTATTAGATAAAAAAAGTAAATTATCAAAAAGCGTTCCGTTTTTACTTCCTGCTTAAAATAATTAAGGTCATATCATCGTGAATTTTTGCACTACCTGCAAAATTATCTATATAATCTCTGATTGAGTATATCATTTTTTCAGTATCAGCAAGGTCATTTCTTAGTATCATAACCTTCAGATTTTCAATTCCAAACTCTTCCCCTGATTGATTTCTTATTTCATTCAATCCATCAGTAAATAATAGTAATTTATCATCTTTTGACAATTCAATTTCAATTTCTTCCATATTTGAATTAAAGATACTTTCTCCGGTTAAACCAATTCCTAAACCTTTAGGAGTATATTCAATCACTTCTTTTGATGCTTTAACAAAAAAAGGCATGTGCCCTGCTCGTGCCATTTTAACCTTTGAGCTGTTCAAGCATAATGAAACTGCACTCATGGTGATAAACATCTGAGATTCCATATTCTTATGCAGAGTAGAATTTATCTTGCATAAAAGTTCTGCAGGAGAATCTGATTCCAAAGATTTTGAGAGCACTACACCTTTTAGCTGAGCCATATAGAATGCTGCAGATATTCCCTTGCCTGAGACATCGCCTATCAGCACGCAATCAGTTCCATTTTTCAACTTTACTAAATCATAATAATCCCCACCAACTTCCTGAGCTGGAATTGAGTAAGCCGAAATTGAATAATTTATGGGCTGATAGAGCTTTTGCGGCAAGAGTTTATTCTGCATTGTTCTTGCAAGCATCATCTCGTTACGATAGCGTTCTTTCTCTACTGATTCACGAAGTAATCTGGAATTTTCCAAAGCAATTTTGACATTATCGCCAAAAGCTGATAGAATGTTCAAGTCATCCGGCTCGAAGGCAAAATCCTCAGAATCAAATATAACCAGAGTTCCCTCCCGCTTTCTGGATGTAATGAGTGGTACTATGATTAATGATTTAGCGTTTGGAACATATTTAAGTATTTGCTGTAATTCTTTAATTTCTTTTACTGATTCAACAAGAATGGACTTACTTAATGACTGGAAGTACTTGTCAATCTTAAGTTTTTCATGAATTAGTCTGACAGCATCATTTTCTACATTCACACAAGACTGAATTTCAGTTACATTGTTTTCATATATTTCAGTCCAGGCACCATAAGCCGAGCTTGCTTGAAGCGCCAGATTAGTTACTGTGTCAATAAGTGTTTGCCGGTCATTATTTGCTGATTCTGCAACAACTTTATTCAAATATGTTAGTGTGTTAATTTCAGATGATTTTCTTTCAACAATAACAGAGGATGGCATTACAGCTAAAATGCTCATAAAAATTCTGAAAAGAAAGACTCCATAAATTAAAAATGAAATCGAAAGTAGAGACAGAGTAAATGGATAAACTTCAGAAAAACTTCCGAAAATAAGCGAATTCTCATCACCGGTCTCAAGAAGTAACTTTATAACAATTATAATATTTAAAAGTATCAGCCAAAAATATTTAGTTCTTTGGTTTCGTGCAAGAGATGCAACCCATGCTGTTTTTTTATTAGCTAAAAACGCAAACAGGAATATAGAAAGAAAAATAATACTCGAAAGGACTTTCAGCCAATTTTGGAATTCTAAATCGAAAAATACTGAAGCAGCTTCATTTGCAAGGATGAAAGCAATCAGGAAAGCTATAACAAATAAATAAAAGCGTGTCAGGCGGTGTCTTCTGAACGAAAGCCATTTATAAGTAAACTGAAAATTGATGTATATTACAATTACTGTATATATATAAAAGAAGTCGGCAAGTATAAGTCCAATATAAGACCTTTTGAATAATGCAGATGTATCTTTGAATGAGAAAAATATCACAAGTAAAACAATTATCAGAGATAAAACAAATGTTTGATAAAGCGAATTGAGAAAAGCATCACCACTTGTATCATTTTCCTGATCTAACTTATCCGTTGTTCCTTTTAGATAATAATATCCGAATGAAACAAGAATTGCTATTGATGTAATAAAATACCATAAAATAGCTGTAGAGCCGCTGCTCATATCCAATGAATATAATAACAAATCACCTGTGAGTCTCACAAGAAAGAAAATTATTCCGGCTACAAGAAATATTATTTTGTTATATTTTGACATTTTTTAAAAATTTAACCTGACACATATCAAAATTACGAAATTTTTATTGTTTAGTTACTAATATTTTTCAAAAAAAATCATTTGAATGAAATAAAAATTTAAATTGAAGTAAATTGTACTTATATTCAGTATAAATTAAAGTAAAATTACTTTTATTTCGTGTTTGAATATTTTGTATTAAAAATGATTAAAAAAATGCAAGTTTTATTAAAATTACAAGAGAATCAAAGCTTATCAGCCACAGACGAAGTCGGTTTAATTACTCTATTCGATGCCACAAAAAACCACGGCGGCGATGAAACAGCTTCAAGCCCGATGATTGTAATGCTTGAAGCTATGGCAGCTTGCTCATTTCTTGATGTTCTTGCAATTATCAAGAAAAAAAGAAAACAGGTAGATGATTTTCAAATAGTTGTTAACGGCAAAAGAGCAGAAACACATCCAAAAGTATTTGAAGAAGTTCATCTTCATTATATTTTAAAAAGTCCTGATGCTGAGTATGGCGACCTCGAAAGAGCAATGGAATTGTCACAAACCAAATATTGTGGTGCATCAGCTATGTTTCAGCGTTCCGGTTGCAAAGTTACATGGGATGGTGAAATTATTAAATGAATTTAAATTTAATAAATTATTTAAATGAATACGCTTAGAAAAATAGATTTTGATGAGAGTAAATCGGGTGACTATACCGAAGAACTTAATGAGATAAATATTAAAGGAGCAAGAGAGCATAATTTAAAAAATGTTGACTTGAGAATTCCGAGAGATAAATTTATCGTAATCACCGGTTTATCAGGTTCAGGAAAGTCATCGCTTGCATTTGACACACTTTATGCCGAAGGGCAAAGACGATACGTAGAATGTCTCTCGCCTTACGCCAAGCAGTTTATGGGGATGATGAAAAAACCGGATGTTGATACTATCGAGGGTCTCTCCCCTGCTATTTCCATCGAGCAAAAATCTATCAGTCACAATCCACGCTCTACTGTCGGGACAACTACTGAGATTTATGACTACATACGCCTGCTATTTGCCAAAATCGGTATTCAGCATTGTGTGGACTGCGACATTCCCGTTATAAAAAAAACATTAGATCAAATTATTTACGAAATAAAAACTAAATATTCGGGAAGCTCGGTTCTAATACTTTCACCTCTTGTTAAAGGAAGAAAGGGTCATTACCGTGAGCTTTTTGACAGTCTTGTCAGTCAGGGTTTTACACGTGTTCGTATTGACGGCAAAATCCGACTGCTTGAAAAGGGAATGAAAGTCGAAAGATACAGCATTCACGATATTGAACTTGTAGTTGACAGGATTACAGCCTCGGATTCATCTGAAAAAAGATTGTATGAATCAGTCGAGCTTGCATTGAATCGTGGCGAGGGTACTGTTATGGTTCAGCCCTTCGAAGTAGATAATGCTAATCAGCCGGCTGAACTCTATTCAATTCACAACAGTTGCCCGGGTTGCGGCAAGTCCTATCAGCAGCACGCTCCCAATGCTTTTTCGTTTAATAGTCCTTATGGAGCCTGTAGCAAATGTCAGGGCTTGGGTACAATTAAGCAGATTGATATTAAAAAAGCAATTCCTGATTGGAAAATAAGCTTACTTGAAGGTGCTGTTATTCCACTTGGCAAATCAGACAGGTCCTGGACTTGGTCTCAGATTAAAAACTTAGCCGAAAAACTAAAAATCAAACTTGATAAGCCAATTAATAAATTAGATGAAGAGCATATTGATATTCTTTTAAATGGTTTGGAGACTTCCGAAGTCAGTGATGATGACAGAAGTTTTTTTACGATGGAATTTAACGGTATTCTCAATATTCTGATGCACCAGTATGAAAATCCTCAATCTGCTGCACATAAAAGAGTTATCGAAGAATATGTAATTGAATCTGAATGCCCTGAATGTAATGGCGCCAAACTCAAAAAATCTTCTCTTGCAGTCAAAATTCAGGGAATAAATATCAATGAATTATGCCGTCAAGACATACCTGATATAATTGGAAATTGTATCGAAATCGAAAATAATCTTTCTGAACGTGAGCTGATTATTGCTAATTTAATTTTCAAAGAGATTATTACCCGTCTCAGTTTTTTAAATGAAGTCGGACTTTCATATTTATCCCTTGACAGATCCGTACGAACTCTGTCCGGCGGAGAATCACAAAGGATAAGATTAGCTTCTCAAATTGGTTCTCAACTTGTCGGAATTATGTATGTCCTTGATGAGCCAAGTATAGGACTACATCAGCATGATAACAACAAATTAATTAATTCTTTAAAAAAGCTTAGGGACATTGGCAATACCGTTATTGTTGTTGAGCATGATAAAGCAATGATTGAAGAGTCAGATTTTGTTATTGATATTGGACCCGGAGCCGGTATTCATGGCGGTGAGATTATTCTGACAGCAAGCCCTCAAGACCTTTTGAAATCCCCGAATATGCTGATTGGGTATGAAAAATCAATTACAGCAAAATATTTGAATGGTGATAAATCAATCCCTATACCTACATCACGACGAGAAGGAAACGGAAAATTTATTGAAATCAAAGGAGCAAGCGGAAATAATCTCAAAAATGTAAATCTTAAACTACCTCTTGGTACTTTTACATGTATCACAGGAATGAGTGGTTCCGGGAAAAGTTCATTGATAAATGATACTTTATATCCGATCTTGACAAATCATTTTCAGAAGGTTTCAATTTTAAAACCATTGGATTATAGAGAAGTTTCAGGGCTTGAAAATATTGATAAAGTAATTGAAATTGACCAGGCACCAATTGGAAGAACACCACGCTCAAATCCTGCAACATATACAGGAATATTTACATTAATTCGTGATTTCTTTGCGTTACTTCCTGAGTCAAAAGTTCGTGGATATAAGACTGGAAGATTTTCATTCAATGTTCAGGGTGGAAGATGTGAAGAATGTCAGGGAGCAGGAATCAAAAAAATTGAGATGAATTTTCTGCCTGATGTTTATGTTACTTGTGATGTCTGCGATGGAAAACGTTATAATAATGAAACTCTTGCTGTGCTTTTCAAAAATAAATCAATTGCGGATGTACTTGATATGACTGTAGAAGAAGCAAATGAATTCTTCAAAGATATTCCAAAATTGAATAAAAAAATCAGCACACTTTTTGATGTAGGTCTCGGATATATTAAACTTGGTCAACAAGCTCCGACCCTATCCGGTGGAGAAGCACAGAGAGTAAAACTTGCCACTGAGCTATCTAAAATCAGCACAGGAAAAACGCTTTATCTTCTTGATGAACCGACAACGGGACTTCATTTTGAAGATGTGAATCTGCTGATGAAGTTATTGGATAAGTTAGTTCATAAAGGAAATACTGTAGTTGTAATTGAGCATAATCTTGATGTAATAAAATGTGCTGATTATATTATTGACTTAGGTCCCGAAGGCGGCAAATATGGAGGACTAATCATAGCAGAAGGTACACCGGAGAAAATTGTAAAATCCAAAAAAAGTCTTACCGGAAAATATTTGAAAGATGAACTAAAACCGAAGATAAAATAAATTATCGGCTCATAATATAGTTCGTATGATATGTATTCAGTCTCTCGAGGAAGCGGATGATAACAGTTCGCTCATCTCCTGTAAGGTCGCCCAAAACATCTTCTCTTAGACGGTTTAGTCGGCTATAAACAGCATTAGCAGTGAACCTGCCTTTTTCGGTTATTATCAGCCGTTTGGCACGTTTGTCATAATCGTCAGCAATTTCTTCTGTATATCCCAATTTCACCAATTTCTTGATTATATCCATTCCTGTTGTAATTTCGGTTAAATTTGCCAGGCATAATTCTTTTTTATTAGGTCTGTCCATTTTATCAATTAAAGCAAGAAATGAAAAATCATCTCCACCAGTAAGACCGTATTCGTTGAAAATTTCTTTTGTATAAATTTTGATGAATTTATTCATCCGGGTTATAAAATATGATGCCAGAAATTGCACTTCACCTGAATATTCATCAGTCAGAACTTTTCCGGTTTTTAGTATTGGTACAACAATATGATTTGGCTGAGTATCAGAATTATCAGTCAGCCAACGCCCAAAATCATATAAATCAGATTCTTTATTAGACAATTTGAAATCTGACCATTTCCTGAGTAAATTTATTATTTCGTTAATTTCCATATTTATTACGATAGCGTGATATTTTTATAATATTCATTAAAATATCTAATTTATTGCAACGTTTTCGTATCAATTAACGATACAATTTTGAAATAATTTTATTAATTATACAAACAGGTCAAAATTTTTTATGAAGAGATTTTTGGGATTGATTATTTTGCTGATAGTATTTTCAGCAGTATTTTTGGTTGGTCAGGAAGCAAGAGGTGGCAGGATAACCGGAAGAATAGTAAGCTCTATGACACAAAATCCGCTTCCGGGAGTTACGGTAAGAGTTTTGGGTACAGATAAAGGTGCGATTTCCAAGAAAGACGGCTCGTTCGAAATTAAGGATGTGCCATTTGGTATCCAAAAAGTTCAATTTAATCTCATCGGATATGAACAGTTCGTCAGAACTGATGTTCCAGTTGGTGCTGGTAAACCTGCATTCCTGGAAATTAAGCTGGTCGAAAAAGTAATTCGGTTGGAAGGTGCTGAAGTTAAAGCGAGTTATTTTATCAAACGAACAGAGACTGTAACAAGTACTCAAAATCTAAATTTCGAAGATATAAGGCGTGCACCGGGTGTTCAGGAAGATGTCATAAGAGCTGTTGCATTACTTCCCGGCGTAAATGTTACAGCAGCAGGCAGAAATGATTTAATTGTACGTGGTGGTGCTCCATTTGAAAATTTATTTATTGTAGATGGTCTTGAAGTAAATAACATTAATCACTTCGGCTCACAAGGCTCAACAGGCGGTCCGCTATCAATAATTAATCTTGATTTTGTTCGCAATGTTGATTTCTCCGCTGGCGGGTTCGGGGCTAAATTCGGTGATAAGACATCATCAGTTACAAATATTCAGCTTCGAAATGGCAATGAATCGCAATTCGGAGGTAAAGCTACCCTAAGTGCCGTTAATTTCGGCTTGAATCTTGAAGGACCAATTGGTGATAAAGGTTCGTGGTTATTCAGCGCCCGAAGAAGTTATCTGGATTTTATATTCCAGTTAGCAGGATTCTCATTTATTCCGCAGTACTGGGATTATCAGGGAAAAGTAAATTACAGACTTGATGAAAAAAATACTTTGACTTTCTTAACTGTATCAGCAATTAATGATGTTAAGCTTAACAATGACGAAGAAGACGGCAGGTTCAGCAATAGTCAGGTGGCAATACCTGATCAGTACCAGAATTTCTCCGGTTTGACGTGGAAGCATCTCTTTGGTACAGGATTTATGACTGTTACAGCAGGGACTTCATACACAAGATTTACAACATTTCAGAATGACTCAAATTTAGTTGAAATATTCAGAAATGACTCTAAAGAAGGTGAATTTATATTAAGAAGTGATGTTGATTTACAGCTTGGACCTCAGACAGAACTGACTTTTGGAAATCAGATAAAATATGCGGGTATGTTGGATTATACAATAACAATTCCAGGATTTGTGCGAACCAATCAAAATGGTGTGCCACAACCATTAAGCGTTGATACATCAATAACTGCATTTCGTAATGCTACTTATGTCAGTATGAGTCATACAATTGGATTACATAGATTTACACTTGGCGGCAGGATGGATTATTACAATTTCACTGATGATAAATTATTCTTTTCACCAAGGCTTTCATATATTTATCAATTGAATGAAAATTCTGCTTTCATAGGAAGTATAGGCAGATATTATCAGGCTCCGAGCTATATTTGGTTGATTGGCGATGAAAGTAATAAACTTAATCCAATCAGAGCGGATCAGGTTGTAGTGGGTTATCAGCATACACCGCTTGAAGATATAAAAGTTCAGCTGGAAGTATTTTACAAGCAGTATGCCAATTATCCGGGTAGAGTATTCAGACCTCAGGCTGTTTTGGCGCCTTCAGGATTTGATGACATAAGTTCTGATATACCTTTCGGTCTTGAACCGATTTCAAGTTCTGCTACCGGATGGTCAAGGGGAGCAGAACTATTTATCCAGAAAAAACTCAGCGATATTCCGATTTATGGACTTTTTAGTGTTACTTATGCTGAGTCAAGATTTACTTCGCTTGATGGAAAAGAGCGACCTTCAGCATTTGACAGCAGATTCATATTTAATATTGCAGTAGGTTGGAGAATCAATAACTATTGGGAAGTATCAGCGAAATTTCGTGCAGCTACAGGTGTCCCGACTTCACCATTCACTCAGGACGGCAGAATTGACTTCGATCAATATAATGAAGGTGAAAGGCTTCCCGGCTTCAATGCAGCCGATTTGCGTATTGACAGACGTTGGAATTTTGCTAAATCAACATTAATATTCTATATTGATATTCAAAATATATATGGCAGAAAGAATGTTAGCGGCATCAGATGGGATCCAAGAACTGGCTCACCTGTTTTACAGCAGTCTATCGGTATTCTTCCAAGTATTGGAATAAGCTGGGAATTCTGATGATTATTTATATTATTGAGCTGTATCATAATTTCTACGTTTAAATTAAATGTATAAATTAGATACAGCTCTTTAAAATAGTAATAAACAGTAATTACTTAGTAATAACTATGCTTTGAATATCAGATGCATTATCACCGGTAACACTTAAAACGTAATTTCCTGATGACAATGAAGCGGAGAATCTGTTCAATGGATAAGATATTGAGTATGTCCCGGATTGCATTTCTTTTTTGTCTATAAAAGCAACTAATCTTCCCGAAATATCGAATAATTTAACTTCAACGATAGAAGTTTCTTTTACTTCTATTGATAAATTAATAACATCAATTACAGGATTCGGACTAACAGAATTTATTTTAAGTAAACTATTAGAATTGCCGGTTAGCCATTCAAGTACACCAACAGGTACGCTATTTGGATTACCAGGATTACCAACATCTGCTGGATTGCCCGGGTCACTTTGTCCGATTTTCCAAACTCCTTGGGGGTCAAGCAATTCTTCTCCATTCGTAAATCCATCGCCGTCTGAATCAATTGATGCCAGCGATTCAGACCAGATGACGTTTCCGGCAGCATTTCGTACAGATAAATGATTCGAAAATACTTCCTGACCAAATGAATTCAGTGAGCCACCTGAGCCTGAAGTGTGACAAGTCAGACACTGAAATTTTCCACCGTTTGGTACTTGTTCAACCCTGAAGGGCCTTGAATAAAGAGGAGTAGAAATTACTCCAATTAGAAAAAAAAGAAAATATTTTTTCATAAGTTTAATCCATGAATTTTTTAAAATGATATGATTTTATTGCAAGACGATTCATTGTTTATTTTAAGCTAAATTAAATGATGATAGTAGCTATTTTAAAAATATTTTTTATCATTGATAATACGAATATTAATTTTATATTTCCAAAATATTTACTTTATTTGAAACAATTGAATCTGCAAAACGTAAAAAAGTATATATGAAGAGAGCCAATTATGAGTGACAAAATATTCCAAAGCGATGAAATAGAACGCATTATTAAGCGTGCTATCAGTAAGAATGCTGATTATAACAGTGGTATTACTGAAAGTGAGCTTTACCGTATTGCTGCTGAACTTAACATTAGTCCTCAGCAAGTTCGTAATGCTTTACAGGAAGAAAAAGATTATACATTATTTGAACAAGCCAAACAAATGTATCTGGATAAAAAAAGAAGTTCATTTCGGGAGCATTTGACAGCTTATATAATCATTAACGGATTTTTAGTTGGTTTGGATTATTTCCTTACAGGTGGAATAACATGGTCAATTTTTCCTCCATTAGGCTGGGGTATCGGTCTTGCATTTGATTTTGTTGACAGCATCTATCCCAGTAAAGCCAAGATTGAAGCCGGCGCAAAAAAAATCATGAAATCTAATAAGTGGAAAAACTTATTTGAGAATTTCGGGTTTAAGATTTTGGAAGAATTACAGAAAAAGTAGCTCCCGCCTCTTCTATATTATTACTGAATTTGATATCAGCATTGATAAGTTCTGAAAATTTCTTAACAATCGAAAGTCCAAGCCCTGTTGAGTTTTCTCCCCCTGTGGGCTTGTTTGAGATTTTTGCAAAACGCTTAAACAACTTATTTTGTTCTGCTTCAGGAATTCCGGGACCTTGGTCTTTTACACTTACGATTAAATTGTTTACTGAATCTTCCAACCTGACATATACCTCTTTCCCAAACGGTGAATATTTGATTGCATTTGATAAGAAATTATCAAAAATATTGTTAAATGATACCAAATCAGTTACGCAAATACCATCAGAATGTTTTTCCAGAATTATCTTAATATCCTTATTGTCAGCTTTATGTTTGTATAACTCAATAAAGTGAATTACAGACTCATGAATGCTTTGCTTTTTGATATCAATATTTATTTTTCCTGATTCAATAGAATTCAAGTCAAGAAGCTGCTTTATAATATCAATAATTCTATCGCATGAAGCAACAATATCATTAGAAAATTCGTAAAGTTCTTCTTTTGTTAATGAAGTATCATCTCTTATAGTTTTACCAAGTAATTGTATGCTGAAAATTGGATTTTTCAAGTCGTGTGCAGCAATAGCAAGAATTTCGTTCTTTTCCTTATTTAGCAATTCAAGATGTCTGAGCTGATTTTCCCATTCACGTTTATACTTAATCAAATTGATATGATTTCGGATTCTAAGCCTGAATTCAGAATTATTAATAGGTGAAAAAATAAAGTCGTGAGCACCGGATTCAATGTATAAATCAATATTAGCAATATTTTTATTATCAATTAGAGCAATTATTGAAGCATCCTTGAAGTTTAATGAATTAAGTTCGGAAGAAACCAATTTTGCATCATCTATTGATATTGATTTATCCAACAAAATTACATCAGGTTTGAAGTTGTATAACTTTTGAGTTAATTTATCAACTGTTACACAAGAAAAGTCTCCACCAATTCCGGATATGACTTTAATAAGCTCCTTATCAGTTACATTGGATTGAGTTATCACCAATATTTTATAATCTTCGGTCATTGAATTCACTAAAATTGTATGAAATTTATAATAATTAAACGAAATAATAGCTAAAGACAAAAAAAAAAGCACAAAATTTTAATTTTTTTTGAAAAAAGTGTGACAAAATGCGTTTTAATTTGTCTATATAATAGTAAGATGTGCAAATTTAAAAAAAGTTTTTTTGAAATGTTTTGATAAACAATGATATAAATATAGTCAGCGATAGTGAATTGTACTCCATGCTCTGCAAAGACAAGCGTATAGCACGTAAGGCATTTGATGAGCTTTACTCACGTTATTCGCAGCGAATTTATACATTTTGTTTGAAATATCTTGGCAACAAAGAACTTGCTGAAGATATTTTTCAGGAAGTATTTGCCAAACTTCATACAAGTAGCCAGAATAAGCTTGAAGTAAAAAATGTACCGGGTTTTTTGATGACTGTAGCAAGAAATTTGTGCTATAATGAATATAATCGTAAGAAAGAAACAGTATCTCTGGTTGATGACTATGAGTCAGGCTACTCAGAAAATACACTTGAAAACAAAGAGTTGGGTAAAATTATTGAATTTGCAATAGACACTCTGCCGGAACACCTTCGGGAAGTGGTGATTTTAAGAGAATATCTTGATATGAGCTACAATGAAATCTCCGAAGCAATGAAAATACCTATGTCATCTGTCAGGGTTCATCTCTACAGAGCTAAGGAAAAATTACGAAGTATCCTCACGCCTTATTTAAATGATTTTGAGGAGGATAAAAATGAAAAAAAATAATAATATATTAAAGGTTAATTAAAATGTACGATTCAACAGACTACATGAATTCTTCCGAAAAGCTGGTAGCTTTCCTTGATGGAGAGCTTTCTCAGGAGGAAACAGGTACACTTTTCTATGAAATAGCTCAAAGTGGCGAACTTCAGGAAAAAATGAGACATTTTGTTCAGATTAGAAATAGTTTGAGAAATTCTCTAGTGACACCTCCTGCTTATCTGAAGGCAAGTATTATGAAAACCGCCGGTTTGAGCCATGGTGCATTTTATTCATGGGTTGATTCAGGATTAAAAACTGCTGGAACCATTGGCGCTTTCCTATACAGCCGTACAGCTCTTACTGCTCTGGCTGTTGGTTTTATGGCATTAGTTGCTGTTTTTCTACTGAACAAACAGTCTGAAGGTGATTTAAGCAGCGAACAATTTGTGTCAAAAAGTGGATTTTCTAACGGTATTTCTACTGGTGATATACCTGTGATTGAATCATTCAGCCAAGATTCTGAGGCAAATTCAGTAATTGATAATATTTCTACAACAGGAAGCATTCTTGATAAAAAATATTCTTCTGTTCATAAAAATTCATTTGCAGGAAATCCTACTAAACTTGGGACATTTGCAAATGCAGAAAATTCAATACTTAGTGATGCAAATTCAAATTCTGCATTTTACGATGATCCTACTTATCAGACACAATCAGTCTTTATTCAAAGCAGTATGCTTTCACTCAGCAATATGCCTGTTATTTTAGACGGTAAATCTCCGGATAATAGAAGACTTATTGCTCAGAATAATATCATGGATGATATAATGCAAAACACAAGTTTCTACATCAGAAATTTTGGTGGCAGGTCTTTTCCAGATTTCAATCTTGCCGGCGAAAACAATCCTTTACTTAATAATTTGAGCATAGGTTTCAAATATAACATTGCCGGAAATCATTCTGTTGGTATTGCTTACGGAATGGAAAATTTCCTGATGAGTTTCAATAAAGAAATTGACGGAATTCTATACCGTTATGACCAGTCATGGAATGGCTCATGGTATGCACTGACTTACCACTATAATTTCGGTGATTTTGGTTTAGACGGACTACAGCCTGAGATAAGCATATTGGCTGCCGGTACATCAATTGGTCCGCTTCTAAGAAGCACCGCCGGAATGAATTACTTTATTACAGACAGTTTCTATCTTAATTTTGGTATTGAAGGTGGCATGCTTATGTTTAAAGAGCCACAATCAGGTGGTACATCAAAGTGGTTTACCACTGAAAAAATTGGCTATACAGTTGGATTCGGTATTGGACTCTAAGATGAAAATTTTTCCATTAATATTGACAATTCTGATACTGGTATTATTTGTTTCGTGTCAAGACCCATCAGCTCTTGACGCCACTAAATCAATTACTGTTATTCATGACCCGAACAACTTGCCGGCTTTATTTGAAGTTGAACCTGTTGAAATTGATTTCGGATTGCTTCACCCGGGAAAATCTATCATTAGGAATGTTTTAATAAGAAATATTTCTAATCAGATTGTAAATATTAATGAAGTAAAAGGAACAAAGTTTAGTGAGAATTATTCATTTTCAAATGCTCAAAATGTATTTCTGACACCTAAGAATTCCATTGGTGATTCCCACAGCTTTGGAATTAAGTTCGAATCCGATTTACCGGGTAATTATGACAATTTACTGGATTGGGGCACTTACCGTAATCCACAGACAAAAGTATGGGCAAAAGTTGCTTCGGTATGGGCTGAAGATGTCAGATTCGACGTTACTTCAATCGGCAACTATGATCTGAAAGTTTTTCAATTAATAAATTCATCTGATTCTAAAGCAACAATAACCGAATTTGAACTTATTGACTCCGATGGTGTTATGATCAATGAGCCGGTCTTTTCAGTTCCTGCTGAAATTGAGCCTCATTCTGTTTCTAAGAATATATTTATAACTTTTAATCCTAATGAAGTAAAAGTATTTAAGGCAAAAATTCGTATCAAAGTAATTTATGCTGATTCAGGAGAGCATTATACTGATGAGATAATTGAGTTGGAGGGTGAAGGAATTTATTAATTTAAATTCCACTTGGGTAGGAGGCAAACCCATTCATCTTAAATAGGGTGAATGGGTTTTTGTTTAGATTTATTTTCAAATTAGACTTTTATAATTTAAAATCTTAACTAAATCTACTTTTTTTCAATAAAAAGTATTAATTTTGTAACTTATTCGATTGCTAATTTGTTATATGTATTTGTATAATGTTAGTTTGTAATTATTTTGAAAATATGTTGTTAAACTTAAATCAATATTTGTAATATGAAAAATTCATACAAAATAGTTCCTTTTATTTTGGTGATTGGACTTATAATTTATTTCACAATTGAAGTATATGCTACAAGCACCGGAAGAGTGATGCGCACTTCTACATTTGACGGTGGTTGCGGCGGCTCAGGATGTCACGGGACTTCAGCCAACACAGCAACAAGCTTATCGCTAACATCCGGGAGCTTAATTGTTGACCCCGGAACTGTCAATTCGTTCAATATCAGAGTTACTAATTCAAATTCTCAGATAACTGCAGCCGGTATAAATATTGCAGTTAAGACTTCAATTACAGGCTCTACTAATATTGGCGATGTTGGCGCTCCGATTGGTTCAGGACTGCAAGTGCTTATCAATGAGCTAACCCATACTACTCCCAAAACACTGAATAACGGTAATGCAGACTTTGAATTCACATGGGAGGCACCCATGAAGCCGGGTAAATATTTTCTTAGAGCAGTTGGCAATGCTGTCAATGGAGACGGCGGAACTAACGGTGACCAATGGAACTGGATGGAGCCTCAGGAATTAATTGTCAGAGGAGTTGAACTAAATGAACCAAAAGGTGGCGAAGGCTATTGCGCCGGAAGCAATTTGATAATACGTTGGGAATCAGCCGGAATTGAGGATATTCGAATTGAACTGTCAAATGATGGTGGCACAAGTTGGAATTATGTTATAAATCAGAGCTTTAAAGCTGTAGGTGGCAGTTATACATGGAGCATTCCTGCAGACTTTCAACAGGGCGATAAATTTAGAATACGCCTCCTTGATGTAACAAATCCAAACAGGAAGTCTGAAATGACATCTGATTTTGGTATATTTGGACAGTTTACAATCAGCAAACATCCTGACTCAAAAGAAATGTGTCCCGGTGATAATCACATATTATATGTCAATACAACAGGTACCGGACTTAAATATCAATGGAGAAAAAATGGTGCCGCTATAGTTGGTGCTACTGATTCAGTACTTGTATTGAACAATGTTAATTCAGGTTCCACCGGATTCTACGGAGTAATTGTATCCTCGGAGTGCTTCTCCCCTATCATAAGTGATGAAGCCGATATTCAAGTAAGAACACCTACTGTTATCAAAACTCAGCCTCGTGACCAGAATGTCTGCCCGGGCGGTGTAGCAATCTTTCAGATTGATGCTGATGCACATGCTTTGAAATATCAATGGTATAAAGGTGTAATACCAATTCAGGATGCAACTTCCGGCACATTGACAATCAATAATGTCAGAGAGTCAGATGTTGCAAATTATTATTGCAATATCAGTGGTTTCTGTGGAACAGAAAAGAGCAATACTGTTAAACTTGTTTTGAATAATCCTCCTCAAATTACAAAACAACCTTCAAATGTTACTGCCTGCGAAAGAACAGATGTTACTTTTTCTATCGAAGCATCAGGACTGGATAATATTTATGACTGGTATTTTAATGAAAAGAAAATCAGTTTAACATCAAATTCTGAATTTAAAATTGAAAATGTGAATAGCGCAAACTCAGGAACATATTATTGCATGGTCAGAAATAACTGTGGTGATCCAGTCAAGAGCCGTGAAGTACAGTTGACAGTAAATCCTTTGCCGGCAATTACTATGCAACCGCAAAGTCGTGTTGCAATGGAAGGTGACAGAGTGGAGTTAAGTGTAAGTGCTGAACATGCCAAAACATATCGCTGGAGAAAGAATAATCAGGTAATTGCAGGTGAAACTGAAACTACATTGGTGATTGAATCAGCTCTTATTGATGACGGCGGTGATTACGATTGTGTAATTACAAATGATTGCGGGACTTCGACCACAATAAAAGCGAAACTAACGGTAAACCAACCGGAGCCCGGTCCAAGAATTAATTTCGCATCTATGTTGATTGATTTTGGTGATGTATTTGAAGAAAATCACACTGATTCACTTTTCACAGGTTTTATTAATAATATTGGGAATGAAATTCTGCTGATTGACAGCATCAGAATTATTACAAGCGATACAGTTAATTACTTTGAAATGGTTTTTGAAGACAGTACTGAAGTTGCTACAGGTGAAGCCGTTGATATCAGTATTAAATTTACACCATTCACATCAGGACTTAAAGAAGCCAAATTAAAAGTATATTCAAATGCTATAGGTGATGTTCCTGATATTGATATTAAAGGAGCAGGTGCATTCTGGGATGTGGTTTCCAACAGGTCAAAAGTGGACTTAGGAATAGTAGATGTAGGAAAAGCTGACTCAGTTGCATTTAGAATATTCAATCAGAGTGATTATAAAATAAGCTGGATTGATACTGACTTCAGATGTGAAAATAATGAAGAAAATGCTTTCAGAATTTTATCGCCTGAACTACCTGCAACAATTAATGCAAAAAGTTCTAAAGATATTGAAGTGGAATTTGCACCGAAAGAAAAAGGTAATTTTGACTGTTTTATGACATTAAACTTTTTCGGAACTGACAAAACTCTTGAAGTAGAAATAGTTGGAATAGGAAACGACCCATCTTCGGTAGATGCAGACGATGTTATCAAAGAATTCAGAGTTTTCCCTAATCCGGCAAGTAATGATTTGACTTTTGAATTTACACTTGTAAATTATGAGGATTACGAGTTACAAATTATTGATAATTCAGGTTCATTAGTTAAGTCACACAAAGGATTTGTAGATGCAAACAACATGACTTATACTTGGGATGGCAGAAATGACCAAGGAATTCAAATGCCGAGTGGAAGCTACAGAGTAATGTTGATTTCAGCAAATGTAATGAAATCAATTAACATAATTTTGATAAAGTAGATATTTCTTATTACACTTTCATCTGACTAATTAAATGTCGCACCTGAGCAAAAGCCAAGTGCGACATTTTTTTATAATTTTGTGTCAATGTTTTAATACAGAAAATTAAATATTACTTTTGAATATTTGGCAATTCAAGCCCATAACCCTTTTTCTTGTCCTCAATCTTTAGCAAGTAACCGAATAATAGTGCAAAAACTCCCAAAGATGCAAACACCAACATTGGAATAGTATAGTCATATCTTGCACTAATGTCTCCGCTTGCAAGGCTATCAGCTACTCCCGGATTAACGGCATTTAGAACGATACCAATAAAAGCAGGTATTAATCCTAAGCCCCAGTTCTGTATCAGGAATACTACCGCATAAGCAGAGCCAAGATATCTTTCCTCTACAACTTTCGGCACAGAGGGCCATAATGAAGCTGGTACAAGTGAAAATGCAACTCCTAAAATCATAATAGCGATAATATAAAGAGTCAAACTTGGAGGTGCTATTGCAAAAATCAAGTGAGAAGTAATCAGTAACAAAGCTCCTAACATCATTGTTGATGCAGCTTTACCTTTTTTATCAATAAAACTGCCGATAATTGGTGTTAATAAAATAGTTCCTACAGGTAAAAGTCCTGAAACCCATCCACCAATTTCTGCAGAAACATCAAGTTTGTTCTGCATCATATTTACAGCATATTTTAAGAATGGAAATACTGCCGAATAAAATAAAACGCAAAGAAGGGAAATATACCAGAAAGCCTTATTTGTAACTATTTTACCAAAATCGCTGAATTTAAATTCTTCTTCAGCAGGCTGTCCTGTATTTTCAGCTTTGGTCTGCTTATCAAGTCTCATATCATAGCCAATGACATAAGTCAAAAATGTAAGAAGACCGATAACCAAAAGAGCGCAACCAACTATTACAACTCTACTTGGTTCATTTCCTGCTATCATTGACGAGAAGAAAAATGCCGCTGATGCACCCATTCTGGCAGTAGCCATTTCCATACCCATAGCAAGTGCGAGCTCTTTGCCTTTGAACCATTTTACAATTGTCTTTGATACGGTTATACCGCACATCTCGACTCCAATACCAAAAATAGCGTATCCAACAGAAGCAAGCTTAGCTGAAGCAGGCATCCAAGCCATAAAAGAATCGAAAAAAGTAAAACCAAAACCACCAGAATTGAAATAATCTGTAAGTGCATAAAGTTTGATTACACCACCCAAAAGCATCAACAAGGTTGATAATAATCCGGAAAACCTGATTCCTAATTTATCGAGAATAATACCGGATACCAAGAGAAAACCAAACATATTCAAATAATATTCTGAACCCGAAAAAGTTCCGTAAACTTGTGGATTCCACTTATAATTGACTTCGAGAAGCTGCTGAAGAGGTGCAAGCATATCTACAAAAAAGTAAGCTGCAAGCATTGTGAATGAAATCAACATAAGAGCAGTCCACCTTGCTGATTTCGATTCCTTTAATAAAGTTATTGTGTTAGTCATAATTCCAAAAAATTAATTAAACATTCGCATTATTTTAGAATGCAAATTTAAATAAATTCTATCAATATCCGCACAATATTAATTTTTTATTCCAAGATTATTGTGAAAAGTATTTATTTTTTGTCGTACTCAAGCAATTATATTTAGAAATTTTTATTCATTACTTACAGAGATAAAGAGATTTTAGAATAATTAAAAAGTATGTAGTATATTGTTGTTTACGAAGTGAAGATTACATTCAATCGGGCATTATCAACTGTATGTTAAATAAGTAGAGTAAAGCCAATCAAGTTTGACTATAAATTCATACAAAAATGAAATCTGAATATAAGTAAAATAAGTATATAAAATCAATAATATTATTAAAATTATTTGATTTATTAAGTTTTTTTTTATATTTTAGTACTTTATTAATTATGTATTAAATATACAATTTATGATAAATGTAAAAAATGAACTATTTGATAGTTTCTTCAATTTAATAGATGATTTTGCCTTTGTTATAAGTAACGAAGGACAAATTGTTAAGGCTAATCAAAAAGCTATTGAAACGCTTGGTTTCACAGCGAACCAATTAGAATCTATGAATATTCTAAATATACACCCAGAAGATTTACAATTGGAAGTATTGAAAAATTTCAACGATTTAATGTCAGGCATTCGGGAAGATTGCCCAATTCCATTGAAAGCCAAAGATGGTACACTTTATCCCGTGAGTACAAAAGTAAATAAAATCAATTTTAATGAAAAACAGTACCTTCTCAGTATATGTAAAGATTTGACTGAAATTGCAGTTGCAAACGAAAGATTTCGTGTTGCATTTGAAAACAATCCTTCTCCGATGGCTATATCAGATGCTCTGACTAATATTTATATCAATGTGAATAATTCATTTGTTGATAAATTTGGCTATACAAAGGAAGAGGTTTTAGGAAAGAAAGTTTCTGATATATTTACAAATTCTTATGAATTACAAAATCGTGAAATATTTGATGATAAAATGCAACATAAGAAAATAGACAAAAAACGTATCTATTATAAGAAAAAAGATGGTAGCGATTTTTATGGACTTTTCGATGCTGAGGTTTTCGAATCAGGGGGTAAAAAGTACATAGTTTCAATTATTGAAGATATTACATCAGAACATAAATTACTTGAGGAGTTAAAACGAAATGAAATAAAATGGAAGTTTGCACTGGAAAGTTCAGACCAGGGAGTTTGGGTCTGGGATTTGGAAACAAATGAAACAGAATTTTCTATCAAATGGAAAACAATGCTTGGTTATCGTCATGATGAAATTGATGGAAATCTTGAATCATGGGAAAGGCTTGTGCATCCTGACGATAGAGATAAAACTCATGCAGATATAAAATCATATCTTGATAACAAAACTAAATTTTATGAAAATGTACACAGGCTAAGGTGTAAGGACGGTACATATAAATGGATTGAAGACAGAGGCATAATTACTGAATGGACTGATGACAGAAAACCCAAAGTTATGATTGGTACTCATCGTGATATTACTAAAGAGAAACTTGCTGAAATAGAACTGCAAAAACAAAAGGACGAACTCGAAAGGTTCTTTACTATTAATTTAGATTTACTATGTATTGCTGATACAAATGGCAATTTTTTAAAAACAAATAAAGCATGGGAAGAAACCTTAGGTTACACTACTGATGAACTCAACAAATCAAAATTTCTTGATTTTATTCATCCTGACGATATAGAGAAAACATATAAAGTAATGGCAGAGCTTGAAAATACACAAAATAAACTTTTGAAGTTTGTCAATCGCTACAAAACCAAGAATGGTGATTACCGCTACATTGAGTGGCGTTCTCATCCTTATGGTGATACTTTATATGGTGCTGCAAGAGATGTTACAGAAAGGATTATTTCGGAGGAGAAACTAAGAAAAAGTGCAGAAGATAGTGCTAAACTAAATGACAGTATATCTCAAATGCTTGAAATTAATGAAATTCAAGATGTTTATCAATATATAACAAATCATATTTCTGAATATATTGGTGATACTATTTCACTATGTATTTCAATTAATGACAATTCAACAATACTTGAATCTGTAAGCGGGCTTGAAAATAAGCTACTGATGAAAGTAATCGAAGCAAGCGGATTTCATCCTGTAGGGAGAAAATATAAACTTCAAGAACATTTTAGAAATATTTTCAAAAAAGGTGATTTACATCACTTTGAAGGAGGTCTATATGAATTTTCATCGGGTGATTATCCTAAAAAAGCAATTGATTTAATTGAAAAAATTATCAGTATTAAGGATATTTATACTATTGGCATAAATAAGAATAATTCAACTATTGCAGCTATTCATTTATTTTTGTTAAAAAATAAAGCATTAGAAAATAATTCATATATAAATTCTTTTGTTAAACAAGCCGGTATAGTTCTTCAAAAGAAATTATTAGAAATTGAGCTTAAAGAAAGCGAAGAAAATTATCGCGCTATGTTTGATGGCTCATCAGATGCGTATTTTGTATTTGATGATAATGTAGTTATTGATTGTAATAAAGCCGCCTGCAAATTGTTATTAGCTGAAAAAAATGAGCTAATTGGAATGAAGCCTGATGAATTTTCCCCTGAGTATCAGCCAAATGGACGACCATCCGAAGAATTTGCAAAAGAGCATATTGATTTCACTTATAAGAATGGCAGTAAAAATTTTGAGTGGGTTCATAGAAGATTTGACGGTACTGAATTCTGGGTTGAAGTATATCTTACAACTTTGGAAAGGCAGAATAAGACATTTCTCTTTGCGACCTGGCGGGATATTTCCGATAGAAAAATGGCTGAGAAAATATTATTAGAAAGTGACTTGCTTCTAAGAAAACTCTCAGCTCAACTCCCCGGGGCTATTTATCAATTCCGATATCACGCGGATGGAAGGAATTATATTCCTTTTGCATCTGAAAATATTTGGAATATCTATGAAGTTTCGCCGGATGAAGTGAAAGAGGATGCTTCTAAAGTATATGAAAGAATACATCCTGATGATATTTTAAATGTTAAAAATTCAATTCTTAAATCTTTCGCAAGTTTAGATTTATGGGAAGCAGATTTTAGAGTTATTCTTCCTCAAAGGGGTGAAAGATGGATTCATGGGGTTGCAAAGCCTGAAAAGCTTGATGATGGAAGCGTAATATGGCATGGCTATAATTATGATATTACAGATAGAAAAAATGCGGATTTGGAGCTATTACGTGTGAAAGAGCAATACGAACTTGCAATTAAAGGCACCAATGACGGCATTTGGGATTGGGATATTGAAAATAATAAATTGTATTTATCACCAAAGTGGAAGGAAATTATTGGTTTTAAAGATTCTGAATTACAAAACGCTATTGATACTTTTTATGCTTATATACATTTTCAGGATATTGAAAGAGTTAAAGATAAAATTATTGATTTCCTTGAAAATCGAATTGATAAGTATGAAATCGAATTTAGAATGAATCATAAAGGCGGCTCTGTTAGATGGATTCTTGCAAAAGCAGAAGCGCTAAGACGTCCGAATGGGAAACCATACAGAATGGCCGGTTCTCATAGCGATATCACCGAAAGGAAACAATATCAGGAAGAAATTGAAGATTTGTTGGAAAAATCAAGAATCACAAATGAATTGATAGAATCTAATTTATACCAAAAAAATATTCTTGTCGAAGAATTGGAAGAAATACGCCAAGAACTATCTCAGGTAATTTGTGAAAAAGATAAATTCTTTTCAATCATCGCTCATGATTTATTATCTCCATTTAATGGTTTCTTGGGACTAACAAAAGTTATTGTTGATGATATTGATACAATGAGCACAGATGAAATAAGAGAATTAGTTACTATATTAAGGGATTCTGCAAATAATATTTATGATTTACTTGGTAATTTGTTAAACTGGTCAAGAGTACAAAGAGGGTTAATTGATTATAAGCCAAATAATATTCAATTCGGATATTTGATGGAAAGCATTTTGAATTCACAACAAAGCAATATCAAGCTTAAAAGCATAAAAATAATAAATGAAATTTCTTCGGATTTATCTGTTTATGCTGATTATCATATTATTCATACGGTATTTAGGAATTTAATATCTAACGCTATCAAGTTTACAAGAAATCATGGCACAATATGGTTGAAATATGAACTTGATATTGAAAGGAATTTGTTATCTGTCAAGATAAAAGATTCCGGTATAGGAATACCCGAAAAATTACTTAAAAATCTGTTCAAAATTGGAGAAAAGACAGCCCGGAATGGCACTAATGATGAAAGTTCAACCGGTCTTGGTCTCATACTTTGCAAAGAATATTTAGAGTTGTGCGGAGGCGAGATTTTAATTGAAAGTGAAGATGGTAAAGGAACAGAAGTGACAGCCAAAATTCCAATCAACGAAGATTCAATTCAGAATTAAGAGGTGACTAAAAGCTACTAAAAAAATTATTACCCATAAAACAAGTAAAAAGTCAAATATAATTTGAATATATACAATATTTTAGTTAATTTTGAATAATGGGTTTTGATATTTATTCATAAAGTTTAGGAGTGCCTTATGGAAGATGTAACAGCAGTAGAAACTATGAGCGTTAAAGATTGGGTAATCACATTGATTATCACGGCTATACCTTTTGTTGGTGTAATTATGCTTTTTGTTTGGGGATTTAGCAGCGGACAGAATCAGAATAAAGCCAATTGGGCTAAAGCTACACTTATCGTAGTTTTAATAGCAGTTGTACTATCAATTTTATTCTCTCTACTCTTCGGTGCATTGATATTCTCAGGGCTGAATTCTTATTAATTAGCTTTTTTCTATATCACATCCCAATCTTGAGTATATTTCTCAAAATTGGGATTTTTATTTCGATATAATTCATTATGAAACTTAATATACACTACTATCAGCATGTAAATTACGAAGGTCTCGCACATATACAGAAATGGTGCGATACACGCGGATACAATCTCACCCGAACAAACTTCAAAAGTGAAGAGCCCATTCCCAATCCTGATTTGTATGATGTGCTTATAGTTTTGGGTGGACCTATGTCTGTTCATGACGAATCAAAATATCCATGGCTTATTAAAGAAAAAAAGTCAATTGACAGAGCACTCAATGACGGTAGAAAAGTTATTGGAATTTGTCTCGGGGCACAACTTCTTGCAGAGGTTTTAGGATCTGAAGTAAAACAATCAAAAGAAAAAGAAGTAGGCTGGTTGAATATAAAAATGTCTGACGAATACAAGAATCATCAGCATTTCGATACATTTCCAAAGGAATTTCAGACATTTCACTGGCATGGTGAAGAATTCACCTTGCCACATAACAGTATAAGAATTGCTTCTTCAGATACTTGTGAAAATCAGATTTTTTTATATGGTGATATTGCTGCCGGATTTCAATGTCATCCGGAGCAAACAGAATATTCTATCAGTAGAATGCTTGACAGAGCCGGAGATTATTTAAAACCCGGTAAATATGTGCAAACAAGAGAAGAAATTATAAGAGAAATTCATCATGCACATCTGAATAATAACCTTTTGTCTGATTTTCTGGATTCATTTTTGAAATTAGAATGAAATAGGATATTCTGATAATCGTTAAATTCAAAAGTTATTAATCATCAATATTTATTAGTGCTATGAAACAGGTTTTATCAGTAGCTACGGCAATAGTTGTATCAATTATATTTGTATTTATAATATTATTTGCTTTCAGACTTGGATTCCAGTTTGTAAATTTTTTCAGGTCAATCATGATATTAGGATTAGTTGCGGTTTTTGCAGTTCCATTGTATATTATCATAAGTAAAAAACTATTTAAATAATCAGACTTCGAAATTAGGAATTATATATATGAAAAAAGTCTTACTTTGCTTGATTTTAAGTATATTCACAAGCAATTTGAATGCTCAGAATTCACAGGATTATACAATTGACTTAGCCCGCAAATTTTCAAAAGACTTATTTGAATCGAATGGTGTACCATTTATGGAACCTGTCGTTAGGGTAATCAATTCGACCTCAAATTCCAGATTCTTCACTCAGGCTTATGTCCCTCAGAAAGTCAAGAAGCCATATTTCAGGGTGGGAATTCATGGTATGAGCGGATTGGTAAATGATGACCTTAAAAGCTTTTCACCTGTTATGCCAAGCAGTGAATATAGGTTCGAAGATGTCGGACGCTATATTGAAATGGAAGGACTGAATATAAAAAGACTTGATACAGCCGGACTGATTCACTATTTATTCATGAATATGATGTATGATGGTACGAAAGGAGCAAATGCCGGTTTGATAAAAGTTCCCCAGAGGGCTTCAACAGCTCTCGGCACCGGTGATACGAAATTCGAACTACCACACGAATCCCTTGAGACACTTTTTAAAAATCATCCTTTATATAATTTCCCATTAATTCCACAGGGCATAAAAGACTCCGTTTCTGCTGCTATTGCTAATTTTCCTGAAGTGTTCACACTTTATGGCGGTAATAATTTGAATATGGTATTTGCAGCTATTCCTCAGTTTGAAATTGGCTCACTTTATGGCACAGAATTACTCATAAGACTTATTCCACCGATAAATCTTGGAGAAACAATTGGTGATTTTGCTTTTTGGGGAGTGGGAGTTAAGCATAGTATAAGTCAGTATTTCTTCGATGAGTATGACCAAACAGGAGAGCTTATTCCTGTTTACCAAAGACCTTTTGATATGGCAGTGCAGGTGGTATATCAAGGAACATATCTCGAAAACAAAATTGGTGTTACTCAGGCGGATTTGAAGGCTAATGCATCACTTTTCAGCATTAACTTTCATGCAAGTAAGAGCTTTGAGAATTTATTTGATGTTTATACAGGTATTTCCTACGAAACTATTAACATAACTTCCAAGTATAAATATTTGCTTCCGGTTGAAATTCAGCGTGAACTTGGTCTTCTTGATAAAGACCAGGAATATCCTACTCCGGGATTTCCTGGAGATACTAATCCTCAAACAACTGAACTGACCATAGATGCTTCAAATTTAAGATGGACAATAGGAATAATCAAGCCAATCGGCAATTTTGATATATTTTTAGATTATAGTGTCAGCAGATTTGATATTCTCAGTGGCGGTATTCAATACAGATTTTAGCAGGTAAAAACTTTGAGTAAGTATCTGATAGTTTCAGGTGACCCATCTGGCGATATTCATTCAGCTAATTTGATGCGTGAAATCAGACATCTTGATGCAAGAGCAGAATTCATTGGTATTGGTGGTGAAAAAATGATTTCCGAAGGTCTTCAAAGCATAGCTAAGATGTCAGATGTTGCTGTCGTCGGATTTTGGGAAGTAGCAAAAAAATATACTTATTTCAAAAACCTTCTTGAAGAATGCACATCAATTCTCAAAAATTATAAAATTGACGTATTCATTCCTGTTGATTATCCGGGATTTAATATCCGACTTGCAAGAAAAGCAAAAGATTTATCCATACCTGTGATTTATTATATTGCACCTCAGCTTTGGGCATGGGGTAAAAATCGTGCTAAACAACTTGCAAAAGTTACTGATAAACTTCTTGTAGTTTTTCCATTTGAAGTTAAGTATTTTAATGGGTTTGGAATAGACGCCCATTTTGTGGGACATCCATTGCTTGATAATGAGATTTTATCCGGTAATTTCAAGCCTTTTAACGAAAGGAACGGAAAAGTAGCATTTTTTCCGGGCAGCAGGATGCAGGAAGTTAAAAAGCATTTGAGATTGTTTAGTGAAATTTTAGATTTGAATAATTCAGGGGGATTTAATCTCAATTTTACAATTGCAAAATCAAGTAATATTCCTTTAGAAATATTTTCTGAATTTTCAAAATTCAGCAATGTCGAAATAGCTGAAAATAGCTATGAAATAATACAAAATTCATCAGCAGGAATTATAAAAACAGGTACATCAAATCTTGAAGCAGCTCTTTGCGGACTTCCAATTGCTATGTTTTACAAAACATCATTTTTGACCTATCAAATTGCTCAACGTTTGATTAATTTACCATATATATCTCTTATTAATATTTTATCCAATAAGCCTGTTGTTAAGGAATTCATTCAAAATGATGCAACACCGAACAATATATTATCACATATAAAAATGATTTTAACTGATGAGAATTACTTTAATGCAATCCAAGCTGATTTTAAAAATATTAAGCAGATTCTCGGCGAAAAAGGTGCATCAGCACAAGCAGCAAAAATAATTATCGAATCATTGTAATTTTTTTTTGTTTTCTTTTGCAACTTTTTAGATAGTTGCGACACTTACTTTATGTGTAGAATAAATTACTTTTGCAATATGACAGAATCGGAAAAGAAAACAGAATTTATGAAGCTCTATGATGAGGTTCATACCCCACTTTTAAGATTTGCCCGGGCAATGACTAAAAGCAGGGAGGATGCACGCGACCTTGCTTCCGAGACTATACTTATTGCTTACGAAAAATTTCACACAATCAAAAACAAACAGGCGTTTTTGTCATATCTCTTTTCGATTGCTACCAGAATCCATAAGCGGCGCCGCTGGAGGATGCGTTTATTTAGTGAATATGATGAGACAAAAGCAGAACAAATTATTGCTAATATTTCGCCACCGGATTTATCAACAGATGTTGAAATTCTTTACAATGCTCTTGATAAACTTCCAGAAAAAATAAAAACTGCTCTGATTTTATTCGAAATCTCAGGTCTTAGTATTGAAGAAATTCGTGATATTCAGGGTGGAAGTCTTTCGGGAGTCAAATCAAGACTTTCAAGAGGTAGAGTTATGCTGAAGGAAATTCTAACAGATGACTATTCCAATAACTTCAACTATGTATGTTCAAACAACGGAGTATTGGCAGACCAAAAATCAATAAGTGCAGGTGTGTTATGAAAAATCGAAATTTAAATATTGATGATTTATTCTCAAAGGCAAGGGCTGAAGAGCTGGTATTGAGTAGGAATGATATTGATAATCTTCTTTCAAATTATTCTAAACCTCCTGCTTACGGTTTTTTTGAAAAATTATTCAAAGGAGACAAAAAAATGATTAGTTTAATAGGTGCTACAGCAGCCGCAATAAGTGTTATATTCTTAAGTGCAGTTAATTTTGGAGATAATCAAACTGATAATTCAATCAATGCTGAATTGAATAGAAATATTAATATTCAATCTCATTCAAATTCTCATTCTGATATTTTAAGTAATAACAGAAACCCTGCTGAAAAGGAAACTAAGCTTTCTGAAGCAGTAAATGACCAAGTTACTATTGCCAAAGCAGAGGATATCCCGGAAACTCAAACAATATCCAATGGCAATGATAATTCAGGAATAAATTCTGATATCAAAGGTATAAAGTCGCTAAAGCTAACTCCTGAGGAGATTAAGGCTCTGGGATTTGAGGTTGACCCGACTGGTAGTTTCATAAGTGTTCTACTTAGCAAAAATAATCCAAAACTTCGCAAGATATATGTAGATTGGGGTGTTGGGTATAACGATAAGGATGCAATTATTGAGAATCCCGAAGATTATGTCATTCCAAGAATGATTACAGATAATCGCGGCATGAGAAGAATCGAGATTATTTCTGAAGAAGGTACGGATATCAGTATAGACCAAATGATGAGCACGATGATGGGCTCTGAGAATATGAATTCAATTATTGATGATTTGATGAATTCATTCTCTGATAAAGATATTTTAGATGGAAATAAATTCGATTCAGAAAAATTTATTAAAATGCTTTCTCTACATTTTGAGCAGAATAGTACATATTTTAATAATTTAAAAATTGATTCCGACTCTTCAAAAAAAGTCGTTGAAATGTTGCAAAATTTAAGTTCAGATGATATTCAAAAAATGGTAGAAGATTTATCGGGATTGAAAAACAAGATGAGTAACTTTAAAATACAAATTAATAATTTAACCGGTGATAGTTCATTAAAAAACAAGTCAATTATCGAAAATAAACAAGTTATGATTATTCTTGACCAAAACTCAAATGATACTACAAAAGTTGAGAATAGGGATATTAATGTTTTAGTTGATAAAAGGGAGAAAAATGAAGATGGCTCACTTAAAGATGACCGTAATTTTGAAATAACCTTTAATAATAAAGATGTAAAACCTCTCAAAATTAATCTTCCATCGATTGACATCAACAAGCTTCTTCCTGTGGAGATTTCATTACCAAATGCAAGAGATAAGCAGGGTAATATTCTGAAGGATTTCTCATTCATTCTTTGGTTAAATCTTGATGAAGAAACTTATGAATTAATGCCTGAAAGAATCCGAAATGAAGTGAAACCCGAGTTCGATGCTTTAACTAAGACTGAGGGTGCTGTTTGCGGCTTCTCACCAAATGAAGACGGTGAAAATTATCTTGATATTTGGCGAACTTGTGCCGGTGCGATAGAAGAACTCACTGCCTCACCAAACCCAACTGACGGGTTGGTAAATTTATCATTCCTGTTGAAAGAAAACCGCAATGTTTCGATTTCTGTAAATGATGTTTTCGGCAAGAAGGTTCAGGATGTTGTTGTAAACAGAAGAATGAACAAGGGTGAAATTCTCGAATCGTTCCATCTGAAAGCTCCTGAAGCCGGGATGTATCTTATTGTTGTGCAGACAAATGCCGGAGAACAGGCAGTTCACAGAATAATTCTAAATAAATAATATTATAAAAAGTAGTGCCTGAAAAAAGTCTGAAATTTAAAATTTCAGACTTTTTATTTTTGATATTATTTCAATTTATTGAATAGTATTGAAATTAGAAATTCATAAGGATTAAGCAAATTATCCGGTATTTTCTTAGAAAAAATATTTCCTCCAAGATAATTTTCAGGAAAATAAGGTAAACCTGAATACATTTCAAAATGCAGCATTGAGCAACAATTTGTCATTACTAATGACTTTATGTAATCCGGAGCTTCCTGACTTACCATTTGGACATTAATAACTTTTCCAACTTCTCCGATTATATGCCCCGACTTTATCAACTCACCTTTCGATATAAATATCTCCCCCATTTCGCAGTATTTGAATATTTTTCCATCATTATGTTGAATAGCTGCAAAGTAAGTTTTATTCCAATAATCAACCATATCCGGAGATGTAAAAACTCCTGTTTCAACAACTTCACCATTGAGAACGGCTCTGACTTCAGTCCCAAATTCAGCATATAAATCTATACCGGTATGAATTCTGTCATTACGAAATTCTCCAAAAGACCCGGAACCTGTTTTTGGAAGCAATTTATGATAATTCAGCAATGGGAAACAATACATTTCTCTATTCCAAAACGGTTACTTCTACATCTACTACACCATCACGAAGCATATCGAGCTCTCGAGCAGCAGCATAAGAAAGGTCAATAACCCTTCCTGCAACAAAAGGTCCTCTATCATTAATTCGGACAATAATTTCCTTATTGTTGTTAAGATTTCTTACTCTTACAATAGTACCGAATGGCAGTGTTTTATGAGCAGCGGAGATTTTACTTCGGTCATAGATTTCTCCGTTAGCAGTTTTTCTTCCATGAAATTCATCTCCATAGTATGATGCTTTTCCACGTAAAACAGTTCCCGGCTGCTCAGGCTTTGTGGAAGCCCCCTGCTGAGCTGATTGATTTTGCGGCATATTCACAGTAGAAAATCTAACAGCACTCGAACAAGCACTCAACAAAATTAATACAAATAGAAATAGCAATAATCTCATAACTTAAACCCACAATTTAAAATATTTACTTACGATTATTAATTTCGACAATGCCGCCACCTGTAATAGAAAATACATCACCGGAGTACATAGCATCAGCAGAAGCCGAACCCATCGAAAACTTACCCGGTGATACTGCTCGCATTGTGTAATAAAACTCAGCTGATTTATCAAAATCGAAATATATATTCACTCTGTCATCCCGATAATCATAATGGGTTGGAATTGTCTGATATTTAATCCAAGAATATTTATCAAAATCAAGCAATCTTGGATTATCCACTTCAAATCCTGCCGGGAGTAAATCTGATATCACCATATTATCGGCTTTGAAGTTGCTCTCAAGACCAGAAATTGACAATTTGACAATTACAATATCTCCGGCAATGAATTTATTGCCTTTCATTTCATAACCCTGCCTTGAGAAATAAGTTCTGCTAAGTTTTATATTACTATTTTTTGTTTCGATTTTGCCATCTTTTGGCATACCGGCAGAATTAACAAAATAATACAATTTATCTGAAGTAGATTTTATTTTAAATTTATCGGTTCTGATTACTTCCGATGCAAAATCATCTGTATTGCCTTTGAATGTCAATAAATCCTTCTTCCCGTCGCTTAATATGCCTTCAGAATCACCGTTTGTATCAATTCCTGAAAGCACTTTTCCAATACCAAGAAGAGCAAATACTGCTTCCTGAGTTGTAATCCTTTCTGATTTTGTAAGAAGCTCGCTTACTGATTTTGTAAGTGGTTGAATTCTACGGTCATTAGCGTCAGAACTTGCCAGGATATAGAGTGAAAGTCCCATTTCACGCAATACCGAACCCATTGATGTATTTCGGTATGATGAATAATTTGAGGTACCGACAGAAAAATCTTTCAAAATGTTGCGGTAACTGCTTTCATCTCCGACCATTTTGAATGCACCTGCAAGCAATACTTTTGCTTCATTTGATAAAAATGACAATTGATTCTTATAGAAATTGAGCGTGCTGTAGTCCTGCCTTCCGGACAAGCTGAGTACAAACAAACCGTATATTGCTTCAGTTGGATAATATTGAATCCGACTACTTTGCAGTCCTGTGCTGTTATAATTGTAAACTTTTTTTGAATTAACTGAATTCACTCTCAGGTATGAAATTGCTTTATCAAATACTTTTTCGCTTACAGTATAGCCTGCCTTTTTGGCTTCATACAGGAAATGAGTCACATAAGCAGATGTCCATAAATGTCCATCATAGCCTGATTCCCACATTGTCCAGCCACCATCATAAAGCTGGGTCATGATTGCCCTGTCAATAGCCGAGATAACCAATTTGTTTGCATCCTTCAGCCCTGATTTTCCAGCCCGCACTTTTGAAGCTTTAATCAAATCGGGATAGAAAATCAATGGAAATGCTTTTGAAATGGTCTGCTCCATACAACCGTGAGGATATTCAAGCAAATAATCCATACTGTTGAAAAACTCAACGACCGGAAGTTTACTCATAATGACTTCACTTTTGGAGCTGCCTGATGCAAATTTGTTAGAAAAATCAAAATTTACTTCACCTTTATCATCAAGTCTGCCGCTTTCATAATATTTTGTATATCCAGCCGGATATCTTACCGGTAATTTTATGGTCTGTTTAGCTGATTCACCCCCACCTTTAGCTGTAATATTAAATTCGGCAAGCCCTTCAGTTTTCATAGCTTTTATTGGAATTTCGACTCTTCCCTGAGAATTTCCTTTAATCTTAATGCTACCTGATTTCTTATCCTTAATTTCAAGCAAATTATTTGTTTGAATTTCGTAATTAATATTCTTTTCACTTGAAGTAGTATTTGCGATGCTGACAATTGCAATAGTTTCATCACTTGTTGATAAGAAACGCGGAAGTCCGGTATTTATAATCAGTGGGTCAGCAACAATCATATTTGTATCAGCACTTCCAAAAGCATCATCAATATAAGCAATTGCCGAAATTCTTAAAGAGCCTGAAAAATCAGGAATTTTGAAATTATATTCAGCTTCACCGGCTGCATTAGTCTTTAGAATTCCGCTCCAAAAAGCTACAGGTTTAACTCTTTCATCGGCAAATCTGTTCAGTACAAGATTATCACTTTCTGAAAGGTCATAACTTTCGTCTCCCCCACCGAAACTAAATTTACCAACATTTATTTCAGGAAACAGCAGTTTATAAACATCAAAAGTCAGGACATCAAGCCCCATTTTCTCGTAGAAATACTTAAAAGGATTTGGAGTTTTAGAGCGTTTAATCTGATGAATTCCTTCATCCACAACCGCAATAGTTACATTAACATTCTTCCTTGGCAAAGTTTTAATTTTTACGTTTTGGTTGCTACCTGAACGAACTTTGCTATTAGCCGTGATTGATATCGGAAGTAAAGCAGATTTCTTTTCAACCATCAATGAATGATAGCCGTAAGCAACTGTAATAGGAACATCATCATCTACAATTGGTTTCATAAGCACAGCTGAAATATAAATATTAGGAAGATAATTTTCTTTAATATCCAGTAATAGCTCTGCGGTTCTTGAAGATGTATTCAGAGTATAATTATCGAGAATTCCGTTCCTTTCGATTGTAACAAGCAATCTGCCGTTGAATGGTGTTTTGAAGAGCACTCTTCCTTTGTCTCCAACATTATATTTATCCAGTTCAGTTTCGATGTCAACAAATCCGTCTTTGCTTATTTTGAAATCACCAGATGATACAAATCCTGAACCATAAGCAGTGTACTGTTCAGAAACATAGGTTTCGGCTCCGGGAAGCGAAACCCGCATTTCGTAAATGCCAGAACCTTTAGTTTTGAAATTAACTGCTCCGTTCATACCGTTAATTTCAATCTGACTACTGAGAACAACTTCCTCATTCATTTCACTTTCATATACATAACGGTCATTATATTGCGAATATCTTAATACAGTATTCCATACTTTACGCACTATGACAACATCAGCCAGAGCACGTTTTTCGGGTTTGCCTTCATCATTTACTGCAATCAAAGGAATTTTATAATTTGCATTAGGGTTTAGCCAACTGTCCATTTTGCCAATACCAAGAAAATATGGCTGAGTACTAATCTTAACTATTTTTGAGTTTTTGACGGGGCGATTACCCTCATCAAATACAGTCATCATAACATTTAAATTAATATTACCGAGATTCTGCATTTCAAGCAAATAATCAAGATATATTTCGCCTGATTTATCAGATTTACCGATAAATACATTAGAATTCAATTCATTGTAAAATTCATCAATATTGGTAATTTTAAAATTATAATCTTTTAAATTCTTGTTCTTGAAATCATAAGGCTTGCCTGTGAAACTTACTTCGAATGGTCTTTCAGGAGCAACAGTTCCATAAAAATTCTCAACAAGTGATGAAATAGATATTTTCTCATTTGTATTGTAATGTTCTTTATCAGTCTTAAGGCTAAATTTTATTTTTTCGGGTATGAACTGCTCAATACTTACTTTCGATTCACCAATTTGTTTATTACCAGCAAAGAAAGCCCTTATTCTGTATGTTCCTGTAATTGTAGAAGGAGAAATCTGATAATCTAAACTAAAACCACCGTTATCGTCAGTCTCAGCTACAAACTCTTTGAAGACTTTACCAATTGGCGTTACTAACTGCAATTTAACGGGAACTGATTTAACAGTTTTGCGATTATGATCTCTTAATATGCCGGCAATGTGCATTGTATCGCCGGGTCTGTAGAGTTCTCTGTCACCATAAATGAAAGCTTTATAATCTTCAGGCGAGGAGCCGCTGAGAAAGTCAAAATTAGAATTATCGTATTTGGTTTGATAATCAAGATACAGGTAATTTATATCATTTCCCCTCTCAACTCTAACTAATCTTGGGGTTTTTGCTTTTGAACGCTTTTGCAGATTATTAAACAATGCTACTCCATTAGCATTTGTTGTTGCCTGCTCCATAATTTGATTATTTAGACTGATGAGTGTTACTTTTGCACCGGAAGCAGGTGATGCATTTACAAAAGAACTAACAGCAACGAGCAGGTCGTTATCATTTGTCTTAGCGATTAATCCAAGGTCACTTATGGAAATTATTCTTTCTGTTTGCAAAATTCGGTTTGTACTGTCAATGAACCTGACAATATATATTCCTTTATCGCTGATGTAATCTTTAAAATCTATATTTAATATATATGCGTTATTCTTTTGCTTTAAGCTGCCAAGGTCAATTTTTTTACTTGTGACCAAATCTCCGTATTTTTGTATATTATATTTATAAGTCCAGTCATACTCATCTGTTTCTGGGTCATAGAATTCGTCATAAATTTTTCCACCATTGAATACACTCATAATATTATTTTCATAAACTTTAAATATCAGCATACTCAAATCTTTTACTCCGTGCATATTGAGCGATACATTTCGGCTACCACTTGCTGGGAGATAAATAGCTTCATTTTCAGTAAAGTCAATAAATGGCATCAAATCTGCAAGTTTTACGAATTCTGACTTCTCTTTCTCAAGTTTTTTTCCCAACTTGCTCGGTAAATCAGATTTTAAAGTAATTTTGTACATCTCTCCGGGAGCTATATCTCCACTGATTGTCATAAAATTTCTGTTTACAAAAACCTCTATACCGGGTATTTCAGGTTCAGTTTTAATAAATGCTCTGTAATCACTTGTAATATCTAAGGCTTGACTGAAACTCAAATTAATATAACAAGCGTTAGCATTTGTTTCGGCATTACTCATAGTTACTTCAAAAATATCTGAACCTGTAATAGTAAACTTTCTGGAAAATTCTCTTTTATTTACAGCATTAGCTGCAGAGCCAATTGCAAGACCTTGTTTGACTTTTATTTCTAAATCAATATCACCTTTTTGTGTTAAATTTTTGTCTGAAAAATTGACTTGTAACAGGTTATTTAAATGAATTAGTAATATATCAGGCTCAATTCTCTTGCTATTTACATAAAATTCAAAATGACCTGAGTCAATATGAGTTTTAAAAGGTATATTCATTTTAAGTTCTAAATTAAGAATTGTATTACCGGAAAAACTCTCAAAATCCCAATAATAGCTCAACTCATCAATATCAATTTGTCCTGTATTGAAGGTAAGCACACTATTTGAAGGTAGTAGAATGTCGGATGAATTCTGAGTAATTTCATTTGTCAAAGTGGCAGTATATTCGATTCCGGGCATATAAGAATTTGAATATGGCACGAATCTCAACTCTCTCGGAGAATCCCAGATATAATGTCCTGACAGTTCAGGCTCAAATTGAATGAACTTCTTTCCGTACAAATCCATATTGCCCATTGTCCATACATCTTTATCAAATATAATTTTAATATCAGTATATTCCTGCAGATAATTATTATTTCCAATATTGCTGCTTACAATCACAAGCCGATTTTGGTTACTGCAGGATATCGTAAATACTAATATAATGAAAAATATGACAATCCTTTTCACTTGAGACCCCATTTATTTTTTTAAGAATTTTGACAATATGTTTCTTGATTTATTTTTGAAATTATACAGTTTACACATCATTTTTAAACGGAAAATATTCTGATTTTTTTTGGAAACATAAATATCATCGGCTTCCAGTTTGCCTAAAAACTCATATCCTTTGGAACACATAAATTTGACAATTAAAACATCATCATAATTATTCTCGATTGAAAAACATGAAAATGAAATTTTATCAAAATCAATTGATTTCAAGACCTCCCACTCACTGCCTTCTACATCAATACTGCAATAATCAATGTGATTGATAATCTTCTTTATTAAAATATCTGTTAGATTATAAGCTTTGACATCATAAATCACTTTTTTGCCGCCACGTTCTTTAATTTCATTTTCAATTCTCTCTGAATGTGCAGCATCATAATTCTTTGTAATACCGGTCAGCATTTCAGAAGGACCATCCACATGGGTAATCTGAACGACTCCTTCCTTTTCAGCAATGCAACCCTGAATACAATCGCATTTTCTATTTTGCCTGAGTTTATTAAAAATTGTAGGAATTGGTTCAACACAAATCCCTTTCCAATTACGGTATTTTTCAAAAGTATATGTATTCGAGAAAGTTATTCCGTCATAGGCGCCAATTTCAAGAAAATACCCATTAGTCTTATTTCCTCCGAATATTATCTTATCAACAAATTTATCCTGATTCGATTGCGAAAAATATTCCATTTTTACCTTAATTATTTTTTTTGATATTTTTTACTTAACTTCAGCACCGGCACCAATTTCAATTTCCGGTGAAACGAAGCATAATTTGTTATCTGCACTTGCTGCAAGCATCATGCCTTGCGACTCTTCGCCCATTAGTTTTGCCGGCTTCAGATTTGCTACTACCACAACTGTTTTACCAATTAAATATTCAGGCTCGTAGTACTCAGCAATTCCGGCAAGAATCTGACGCTGCGAATCACCCAAATCAACAATCAATTTCAATAATTTTTTTGATTTTTTGAGTTTTTCTGCAGATATGATTTTAGCTGTTTTGAGCTTGATTTTCTGAAAATCTGTAATATCAATAAGTGGCTCGGGTGCTATAGTTGAATTGGAAATTTTATCACCAAGTTTAGCAATCTGAGCAGATATAACATCATCTTCAATTCTTGTAAATAATATTGCAGGGGTATTTAAATCAGAGCCTTGCTCAACCAAAGGCAGACTCGCTGAATCCCAGAGATTAGTTGTATTAATAGAATCTTCTGATGGAGCACCTGAATAAATCGAGATATTCAATGTTTCAGCAATTTTTGTTGAGGAATTTGGAATAATTGGAGCAACAAGCACAGCAAGACTGCGAACAAGCTGAACGCAGACATAGAGAGTCTTAGCAGCATAATCTTTGTCGGATTTAATTCGCTTCCAGGGCTCTTCATCATTGAAATATTTATTCGATGCCCTTGCCACATTCATAATTTCAGTGATTGCATCTCTGAATCTGAAACGCTCAAATAATTCTGAAGAAGATTTAATCCCTGTAATCAACGCATTAATAACATCAAAATCATTTTTTGAATATTTTTCGATAAATCTTTCTTTGAATTCATCATCACTGCCAATAGCAAGTTTGCCCCAGTCAGTTGGCAAATCAGAAAAATCTGAGCTAAGAACAGGTACTTTTCCTTCAAAATTCTTGAAAATAAATTGTAATGCCCTGTTAACAAAATTACCTAAAATTGCAGCTAATTCGTTATTATTTCTTGCTTGAAAATCTTTCCACGTGAAATCCGCATCTTTTGTTTCAGGCAGATTCATAGCCAAAGTATATCGAAGTGAATCGGTATATTGAGTCTCAGGAAAATCATTAAAGAAATCTTTTAAATCAATTGACCAATTTCTTGATTTGGAGAATTTTTCTCCCTCCAAATTCAAGAACTCATTAGCCGGAACATTATCAGGTAATATATAGTCACCCTTAGCATGAAGATAAGCAGGAAATATTAATGTGTGAAAAACAATATTATCCTTACCTATGAAAGCAATATATCTCGTATCCTCACTGCACCACCATCTTTTCCAGTCCTGCTTATGAGTTTCAGACCAGATTTTTGATGCTGAAATATATCCAAAAACAGCATCGAACCAAACATATAATACTTTTCCGGCGGTTTTCTCTTTTGACAGTCCTTCTATGCCTTCGAGATTTACACCCCACGACATATCTCTTGTTATGGCACGCTCATTGAGTCCGGCTTTCAGCCAGCTCATTGTTTGGTTTATGACATTATCTTTCCATTTACCTTTTTTGCCCTCAATGTAGTTTTCCAAAAATTCCTGAAATTTATTGAACTCATAGTACCAGTGAGAAGTTTTTCTGACTTCTGGTTTTTTGCCGGAAACAATTGATACAGGATTTTTTAGTTCGAGTTGGTTGTAGTATGCCCCACAGCTGTCACACTGGTCGCCACGAGCACGATCATATCCGCAGTTTGGACATTCACCTTCAACATACCTGTCCGGCAGGAACATACCCGCAGAAGAATCATAGAACTGCTCTTCCTCTTTTTCCTTTAGAAATCCTTTTTTGAGGAAATCTTCAAAAAATTCTCTCGCTGTTTGATGATGTTCCGGTAGTGATGTACGGGAGTATATATCAAATGACATCGAAAATTTATTAAAAGCATCTTTATTAGCATTATGGTATTTATCAACTATTGACTGAGGCGAAACTTTTTCTTTCTCAGCTGATATTGTAATTGCTACTCCGTGCTCATCAGAGCCACAAACGTATAGCACTTCATTTCCTGAAATTCTTTGAAATCGGGCAAAAATATCAGCCGGAAGATATGCTCCTGCGGCATGCCCAAGGTGTATGTAACCATTTGCATAAGGTAATGCTGAAGTAATTAGAGTACGTTTTTTCATTTAAAATTAAATATGTTTTATTACAAAAAATACAAACTTCAAAAATATGTAAAATATTGATATAAAGTATTAATTAATTCCCTTATTTTACAAACTTTTTCAGTATTTTTTTATATTCGTTGGTTTATGGTGGAATTTCATATCTTTCAGCATCTTGTTTATGAAAAAAATGAACCGGATCCTGAGTAAATTTTTTGAAGAAGTTTGCATATTTACGACTCAAATAGTTTAGTTGATTTACAAAACTGAAAAAAATTATACTGTTTGTTTACAATCAACAATACTCACATTACTTTTAGAGTATCCAATAATTGTCAGGATGGAAATATTCAAAAGCATTGGAGCCCAAAGTCGTATTTCGTAAGTTACACCACTAAAAAATACTATAGCTATATACGGTAATGACACAACTAAAAATGTAATTATTGCTTTTCTGGATATTGCTTCAGATATTCGGTATAATAGTGATATGAAAAATAATCCGGTGAAAATACCAAATAAATTCAATGGGGAGATAAAATTTTCAATTAATCTGAAATTTTGAAAGATACCACTTTCAAAACCCAAGAAAAATCTCAGTCCAAAATATGTAGCAATAAATGCTAGTGATGGTAATAATATTTTTTGAAAAATTAAAGATAGTTTCTCGCTTCTGTAAAAATAATATGCAATCATAAATGATATCACCAAAGCGGAAGTCTCGCGGTTCAATGTAGCAATCAATATTGAAAACATTATCAAAATAGTCAAATACGTTTTTGTACTTTTTTCATTTATTAGAAATAAATATATTATCAAATTATTGAAAAAATAGGCGCTATAGTCATACGGAACTAATACGTAATGAAATATCGGCAGTATCAAAATATACGAAATAAGTAATAAATATAATTTTGAGGAAATCTTTCTATCAAATAAATTAAATAAAATAAGATAGAAAAAAAGAGCCGAGAGAATAGAAAATACTGTATTGACAGCAAAGTATGAAAAGTAAAAGCTGAGTTCTCCGCTATCATCCATGAATTTTACTATGCGGGTAAGCATATTATCCATAGAATTCAGATTTGTATAATTTGTTAAAATCTTATCAGTTTCAAGTATTAAACTACTACTAAGAATTCTGTATTTATAAATTCCCTTGTCATACTGGCTTATGAAAGTATCCTTACTGAAAACTCCTTCAGTATAACCTGATATATAACCAAAATGTGTAATTACGGTCATAATTACCGGAAGTATGATTATTATCGTAAGTAGTTCATATTTTGAGAATTGCTTATTCATTACCAGCAAACAAATTAAGCTTCAAATTCAGGAGTTAAGCAATCCGGAATCGTGACAAAAAACTTGGTACCCACTGCCGGAGTACTTTCAGCCCAAATTTTACCATTGTGAATTTCAACAAATTCTTTACATATAATAAGTCCCAAGCCTGTACCCTTTTCGTTATTTGTTCCGGGTCTTGATATTTCAGCATCAATTCTAAATAATTTTTCGATTATATCATTATTCATACCAATACCTGAATCTTTAATCACTATCAAATGATTTCCATCGGAATGCGAGTAACTAATTTCAATCAGACCTCCCTGATTAGTAAACTTAACTGAATTATTAGTTAAGTTTCTCAAGATTGTAGCAATCATACTAACATCGGCAACCATAAAAACAGTTTCAGGAATACTAATCTTCAATTTAATATTCTTCATAGTAATCTGCAAAGTGAGATTATCTAATACATTTTGAACAAGATTAAGTAAATTCAAATTAGTAAAATGTGCTGTATTTCTTTTCATTTGTAAATTACCCCAAATGAGAAGATTCTCCAACAATTTATATGTATTCTGGGCGGATTCGAAAACCAAATCAAGATACTCTTTCTTTTCCTCAACCGTTAAATCTTCCTCACGGTTAAGAAGCATTTCAATCAAATTATTTTGCGAAGATATTGGTCCTTTCAGGTCATGCGATATTATCGAAAAGTACTTATCTTTTGTGTCATTTAATTCTTTTAAATGATAATTAGCTGTAGTTAATTCATTATTCAAAATTTCCAGCTTTGCATTCTGACTTTCTATCTTGTTTTTGTTATCTTCTAATAATTTATTGATTTTTTTCATCGTTCTGTTCTTTATAAAATAAAGCACAGCTAATGATCCAATCAGCACTACTATTAATATAGCTATAATAATGTAGTATTGCTGACGATCTGACTGAATTCTAAGGTTTTGATTCTCAATTTCTTTCGATGATAAATCATAATTAGCATTTAGCTCGTTAATCATTCTTTGATTATTTTCGTTGAAAATGCTATCCTTAAGATTATGGTAAATGGACAAACTTTCATAAGAACTCTTATAATCACCTTTTGCAGCATATAAATTGTGTAAAACCTGATAGGCATCTAATAAATGCTTTTTCGTATCATTAGCCTTAAATATTTCTAAAGCTTCATTTAAATATTTTATGGAGTAGTCGTAATTTTCAAGTAAATCATAAACTTGTGATATTCCAAGGAGTGAAACACCCATTCCAATTTGGTCGTTTGCTATTTTTTTTATTTCAATTGACTTATTGAGGCTTTCTATCGCTTCGCCATAATTTTTCATACCTGCTAAATAAACGCCTTTATTGTGATACGCTGTACTTAGTCTTGTTACAATTTTCAACTTTTCGTAAATGCTAATTGATTTATCAAGATATTCTATTGCTAAATCTAATGAATCCAATGATTTATAAACATTTGCAAGATTGTTGTAAACCATTGAAAGTCTTTCTTCCTGCTTAAGCTCAATAAATATTTTTTCTGCGTCAAAATAGTATTGTTTTGAACGGCTTAAATTTCCTGCTTCGTGATTGATTATACCCAAAGTTATATAATTTGAACCTAAAAGAGCAGTTAAATCATTTTCCTTGCAAATATCAATTGATTTGTTCAAATAATTGATTGATGATGTATAATCTCCCAGTCTCAGAAAATTTATACCGAGATTCATATAAACATTTGCTTTGAAAAACGGCTTGGTTAAATCATCAAATATATTTATTGCTCTTAACAGAATTTCATTTGACTCCTGCAACTTAGATGTTTTTGCAAAAAATATTGATTTTTGAATATAGAAATTTATTCTATGGTTATTGTCATTAAGTTTTATTGTTAAATCATCTAAAGTATCTATAAATTCAGCAGCTTTTGAGGGGTTTGTTTTAGATAAATAATCAATAATATCAACTAATCCATCTACTTTTAATGAATCAATATTTGAAACTTGGTAATATCTAACAAGCGAATCCAGCTTATCATCCGTTTCGGACTTGATATGCCAGGTAGAAAAAACTACAAAAATCATTAAGAAATTAACTAATTTCATCTTAACATTGATAATATAAATATTATTTCCATTTTTTGTTAATGATTCAGAATACAAATATAATAATAAATAGTCTAATGAATGCATTAATAATTATCAATAAATTATATTCATTGTCCTTAAACAGATCGCAGAACAGTTATACCTGTGTTATTTTTAATTCCTTTAAGATATTCTGATAGGTAAATATCCAATACTACTTTTTTCTTTTTTGATGAAGCGTGCAATAGTTGAATTTCTTCCTTATCATTTTTGAAGGCAAATCCTATATGAGCATAATCCAATCCGGGAATTGATGTGGTTATTGCAATTATATCGCCGGATTCGATACCGGATATTTTTCTACTTAGTTTATTTTTAGGAATATAATAATACTCACGGCTATTAATTGCTTCTTCCTGCTGTTTTATAACTCTTACAAGCTCTGGATTGTCTTTCAAAGCATTATATTTATCAAAATTCTTACTCATAAAGAAAGTATCGAACTTAATAATTTCACCACCAATATTTTTGGTAATGTCCTTTGTTATATTATTTTTCGTATTCTCATAAATCCAGTCGGCTGTATAGTGTAATCTTGAAGAATAACCATCAACGATACCATTTCTGTATCTTGTTTGTTTAACCTGCTCAACTAAATCATCAAAATCATATTTTTTTGATTTAATGCATTTGGCAATTCCCAAAACTGTTTCAAAATATGTAACGCAGTCTAATTTATCCAAAAATACTGAGCAGGTTTCAACGGAATTTGCATCAAGAGTACCACCAACATAAGGAACATCAATGAATTCCATTGCAATATTTGTGATTAGTTGATTCAATTTAAGTTGTTGCCATCCGTTATTGCGGATTTTTGATATAATTTTAAAATAAGCCGGGTTACCACTGTTCTGCCCAAAAAGTAATGTGTGAGCAGGTGTTAGAAGCAATGCTGCTGTACCAAACATTTTCAATATTTCACGTCTTGAGAAATTCATAATTTATGTGTCACTTCCTAATAAATATGCATCATCGTTTAATAAATCATCACTTTGTGCAGCCAATTTTCCTAACTCATCACATCTTTCATTCTCTTTAATTCCAACATGAGCTTCGACCCATTGAAATTTCACGTTATGATGGCTGATTTCTTCAGCAAGCTGTTTCCATAAATCACTGTTCAAAACCGGCTGCTTGTTACTTTTCTTCCAACCTTTTTGAATCCATGATTTAAGCCAGAATTTATTGATTGCATCAACGATAAGACGAGAGTCGGTATAAATAGTTATATCATAGCGTTTATTTTTGTTAACGGCTTTAAGTGCTTCGATTACTGCCATCAGTTCCATACGGTTGTTGGTCGTATGTCTGAATCCTTGGGATATTTCTTTTCTTCTGGTGCCGCTCATCAGTACGGCAGCATAACCGCCTCTTCCCGGATTGCCAAGGCATGAGCCATCGGTATATATTGTTATTGCAGAATTAGCTTTCATATTAAATCATACATTTGAAAAATGATTTAACAGTTTCATTAAAATAATATTGCAATATTTCTATTTTATAATAACCAGTTTCTTTACTTCATTAATTGTTGGTGAAGTATATTGAATGAAGTAAACTCCTGATTCCAAATCATTTGAGTTTATAAATAACTGTCTTGATCCTTTTTCACTTTTCAACAAAAAATCTTCTTTCAAATATCCGTTAGAATTATAAATTGAAACACTATGAATACCATTTTCAATAATGTTTACTGATATAGAAATCATCTCGCTATGTGCAGGATTTGGATTTATTTTCATTATACCGCCCTGTCCATTTGGATTAATCAGCCTGGCACCTCCCTCGAAGCATATTCCAAGCGAAGTAAATATGCCACTTTCCGGCATGACAGCGACATCATCACCATTTACATTTGGATTGCTGATAATTAAATTGCTGATTTCAGCATCACCAAGTCCTACTTTGAATGGAATTCTTAAAAGTTCACCTTCCCCATTATAAGGTACATCTTTAAGAGTAAGTGAGCCAATCCCGTCAATTATTTCATAATCGTTAGTGTTAACAGGGAGAAGAATTGTAGGATTGAATTTCAAATGAAAATCAAACGAATTAATTACAAATCCGGTTAAATCCGATGCTTCAGTTGCAATCACGGGAATTTCAATCACATCACCGGCAAAGCCCTCAGAAGATAATACTTTCAAATTGATAGCCGCAGCAGGGTAAATTGATGCTGAAATCCTGACTTCAGACATTAATTTGCAAATAGAATCCACAATTTGGAAAGTGAAAATATTAATTCCTGACAGGTCGTCTGTTTTAATATTTCCTGATATTGCTCGAGTTTCACCTGAATTAAGTGAAATTCGATTTTCAGTGAATTCAATATCATTATTATTAATAATTGTAAAAGTATTTGTTGTAAATCCGCTGTTAGTTAAATTCACTTTAAACTCAGCAGTCTGACTTTGAATAATTCGCCCAACATCTAAAGTATTCTCAGATATTTCAAAAGATACGGGATGATAACTTGCTTCAACAGGAATTGAAAGTTCGGAATCAATTTCAGAATTGCTCTTAATAAATAATTGACAAGACTTATCACCTGCAGATTTTGGTATAAATGACAGCTCAAATTCGGCAGACTCACCCTGAGGAATAGAGTTATTTTGGAGCGGAGTAATCACAAATTCCGAGTCAATATCATTTAATATATCAATTGATTCAATATTCAGTGTTTCTCTGCCTTGATTTGAAATAGTAAAATTTCTGTTAATTGATGATTCACAATTCAGTACTTCAAAATTTTGTGAAAGAACAGAAATTATTGGCTTTTCTTTCTTATTAACTATGGCTCTAATATCAACTGCAGTTTCAAAATTACAAACTTCATCAAGTATTGTAATCTTCCCGGATAGACTCGCAGATTCATTAATTCCATCGAATTTAACCTCGATTTCAGCAGACTGATTTGGAAGTAGGAATACAGTTTCGGAGGTTAAATAAAAGGGTGATATTGAATTAATGAAAAAATTTGCCGCTTTATTGCCAGCATTTTTGATAGTCAGGATTTTTGTAGCATTTTCATTTAAATCTAAAATCCCAAAATCTATATTGCCACTTTCAGATATAGCTTTTGCACCATTCATAATGACTGAAATAGGAACTCTTGCAATAGAATCAGGATTGGAATTGCTTTTTATAACAATTTCGGCAGTCTTTATTCCCGGTAAATCAGATGAATACTGAACATCTACTGCTGAGGTTCTGTCGGGATTCACAGACAACGGTAGTTCTGAAAGAATCTCAAAATCAGAACTGTTAACTCCCTCAAAGTGTATTGATTCAACATTTAGAATTGCACCTCCGCGATTGGAAATTCTTAACTGTGCTTTATGCTCACTCTGGCAAAACAGTTCCGGGAAAAAATTATCAGAAACTAATATTGAAGGGTTAGGATTAATGCCTTCACCACCAAGTATTACAACTACGGGACTACCAACACCTTTATGATGAAATTCGAGCGAGCCGCTTGTCCTTCCTTTTTCCGACGGCTCAAATCTCAAATCCATAAATAGAGTATCACCCGGCATTAAAACTTGATTTCCTCCTCCTTCGATAGTCTTAAAATCTACATCATTAGGTTTGTTGTGACGAGTCTCAGTTATTTCAATCGGATTTTTGCTATTGTTTGCAATCATAGCAGTTCTTAAAGTATCCTTATTTTCTCCTACCAATACTTTTCCAAAGTCAATATTTCTATGTATTAGCATTAAATCAGGTAATAAACCTTCACCTGTAATCTTTCTTCTGATTGTATCTGATTGAGTATGAATTATAATATCAGAATTATTTTTACCTGCTTTCACAGGATTGAAATAAAACTCTGTTTCATCAGCACTATCAGTTTTGATTAATATATTGCTGTTTCGGCTTACAATCGTAAAAGCATCTTTTTCAGGTCCTTGGAAAAATATAGAATCTATTCTAAAATCAAAATTGCCAACATTTTTTATGAAGCCGACTACGACTGAGTCTTTGGAATTTCCAAGATAAACCTGTCCCATATCAACATCTATAGCTCTCGCTTCAGGAGCAGCGATTGTCCAGAGCAAATCGGAAACATCCTCCTGTAATGCATCATTACCACCACCTGCTCCCCAGATGTAGAAATCCAGTAAGCCAAGTCTTGTCCTCAAAATAGTACTACCAAAATCTCCCGCATTTGTATAGTTTCCACCTATATATGAATTCCCCCATGCATCAAGTGCAATTGAAAAGCCATAATCAGCATAGGAACCACCTGCTCTTTTAACCCATTCTACCAAACCTTGTGAAGTATACTTTGCAACAAATACATCAAGAAATCCTTTACTGATTACTTCATTATTATCAAATGTAGCCCTATTTGTAAATGCTCCTGTAATTATTGCGTTACCATCAGAATCAACTGCTAAGTCATAAGCTGCATCGTTACTATTTCCACCGGCGGTTCGCACCCAGTCAAATCTGCCATTAGTATTGAGTTTAGCTATAAAAATATCACTTGTTTCATTTTCACTGGCTGAATTTGCTTGCAAAGTAAACCCGCCGAAATTAGCTTCTTTCATATAACTTCCGGCAATAAAAACATCGCCTCTTGAATCAACACCAATTCCAAATCCGGTATCATCTCTTTCCCCGCCCGCCTGAGTTACCCATTCCATTGTTCCATTTTGAAAAAACTTGCAGATAAATACGTCATAATCAGTAAATTCAGTATCTTTTCCGGGTGTAACAAGATTAACGTTTTCGAATCTTGCTGACCTGCTGAATCTTCCCGTCAAATAAATTTTATTTCCAAGGTCAACAGCCAAAGAAAGCCCTTCATCCTGATACTCTCCTCCAAATTTTTTTACCCATAAACAATTACCTTCAGGTGAGAATTTTGTCAGGAATATATCCGTACTACCGCTACTAAATATTTCAAAACTTCCAAAATAAGCTCCTTCACTATAAGCACCTGTAATAATAACATTGCCTAAATTATCTATTACAATGTCATTTGCAGCATCATCACCGGGACCACCGACATTTTTCACCCATTCAAAAGAGCCGTCGGGCAGGATTTTCGCAATGAAAGCATCAGTTCCACCTCTGCTTAGCAGTACACGGGAATCATAAAAAAGTGATTGAGAGAATTTACCGACTACATAAGAATTTCCGAAGAAATCAACCTCAATTTCATTAGCTACATCAGATTCCGGTCCTCCTAATTTCGTCAACCATTCAAGCTCACCATCCGGAGAAAACTTTGCAATAAATATATCTTCTTTACCTTCTGAAGTCAATATTTTACCTTCTACATTAATTGTTTCGGTAAATTGTCCAGTAACATAAATATTACCATAAATATCGAGAGCTATTCCTGAATGAGGTTCATCCAAATTGAAATAAAAGTCACCCCCAAGAGTTCTTGCCCATTCGGCATTATTTCCAATATCCATCTTGAGTTGTGATACCTTCATCAGACATTCTTTACTTGGTGTTCGAGGGATTCGATTCCAATTAAAAGTACCACCGTTTGTTCTTTCCGATACAAGATTCCAGTTATTGCCATTATCATAGCTGTATTCGAGTCTGACGTCATCAGTTTCAGGAATTCCCTCCCATGTGACCACAGTATCATTTCCGGCTACAAAAAGCTCATTACCGTTAGGATGTGTGAGCTTCAAAGTCTTTTTCTCAGGTCTCTTTCCTGCAAATCCTCCACTTGCAAATATTTGTGCAGGGCACAAATTATTATACATTTCCATTCTTGTCCAAGTATATTCTCCACCGGGCTGTGCTGTATAAGTAATTTTTACCGGTTGCGTTTGCCCTTTATTAATTTTGAAAGACCTTGGAAATACTTCGAATGCGGGATGGTCAAACTTTATTTCCGAGACATTCAAATCGCCGTTATTTGCTGTGATAAAAATCGTTGTATCTCTCGCTGTACCTGGCATTACATTTTTAAAAAATACTGATTCCGGTGAAATATTGATACCTGTCACCGAGTTAAGTGGCATATTATAATTGAAATACTTGTTCATTAAAGTAGGGTAGAAATTGATTTCAGCCAATCTTTCCCCACCAAAGCAAGTGACATCACTTTCCCAAACTATTTCGCATGCTTCAGCACCCGAAACAATTTTCAAAATTTGATTATAAGTTTCTGATGCACTTTGGGCTGTACTTACATTTTCGAACCATTGACCACCTGTTACATTTGCAATTTGCCTAAGCACAGGAGGACATGGCATACCTAATGTGACAACAAAAATCATTGCTTCCTGCTGAATTGCTTCATCAATTATCAAATGCTCCAAAGTTGCAGTTGTTGGTCTGCCGTCAGTCATCATAACAATAACTTTTTTATATTGAGCATTACGCGAAACAATCAATCCTCCATAAAGTTCATCTATAAAAGCTGCATTGTAACTTGTTCCACCTTGTGCAAACAAATCATTCACTTTATCTAAGAGAATTTCTTTTATATTTGTAAAGTCCTGAATTAAGTAATTTTCAAGGTCAAAGGCAGTAATAGCACATTCAGAGTCACCGTCAGGCATTGCATTTATCCAGGCTCTTGCAGCAGATTGAGCAAGGAAGAGATTTCTTCTTGCCATCGAACCCGACGCATCCATAACCAAAACTGTTGAAACAGGCTCTAAAGTAATATTTGAATTACAAGTCAGGGAGATTATTCTTCGGACATTCCCCTCCTCAATGATGCTGATATCATCAGTTGTGACATTTGTGATTTGATTTCCATGTTCATCGAATGCAAGAAATTTGGCTTTCATAATAGGGAATTCTGAAGCATCAATATCAAAAATATCAAATGTCTGTGCACTAAGCGGCACGAAAATAGATAAATAAATTAAAATATGTAGGTATAATCTCATAAACTTACTTGCATTTTGCTCATTAACATTATGTAAGTTAATATTTTTTTTTATATTTTCAAAATTATTTTTTTTCAATAATTCTAAAAAAAGAAAAAACAAGTAAGTTTATGAAAAACAATATAATATTGATGCTTTACTTATTCAGATTGCAAATACGTATAACCATATAATCCCGACCTGTAATTTGCCAGAAATTCTTTACCTTCGGTAGCAGTAATTTTACCTTCTTTGACAGCTGCTCCAACCCAAGTTTCCATAGTGCGTACAAGTTTTTTGGAATTGAATTGCACATAGTCTAAAACTTCTTCTACAGTTTCACCGTCAATAATTTGTTTAATGATATATTTATCATCATTAACAGCAATATGAACGGCATTTGTATCACCAAATAAATTATGCAAGTCACCCAAAATTTCCTGATAAGCACCAACCAAAAAGACACCAATGTAATACGGCTCGTTCTTCTTTAGCTGATGTACCTGCATATTATAGGAAGTATCACCGATTCCGATAAAATGGTCTATTTTACCATCAGAATCGCAGGTTATATCCTGCAAAGTAGCGGATTTAGTTGGTTTCTCATTCAATCTATGAATAGGAATAATCGGGAAAATCTGGTCAATTGCCCAAGAGTCAGGCAATGACTGGAAAAGCGAGAAATTACAAAAATACTTATCTGAGAGCATTCTTGCAAGTACTCTTAATTCTTCATAATTATGTTTGATATTCTGGGATATTTCGTGTATTTCTCTTGCTATAGACCAAAAAAGCCTTTCAATGAGTGCCCGGGTTTTCAAATCCAGCATTCCAAGGCTGAATCTATCAAGTGATTCTTCACGAATTTGAAGAGCGTCATGCCATGCTTCAATCATCCGGTTTTTGGTTAATTTTTGAAAAATACTATATAGCTCCTGTACAAGTTCATCGTCTTCTTCTGTTACATTATAGGATGAATCCCATGTCGGGAGTGATGTTGTTTCAAGAACATCAAATATCAGCACAGAGTGATGAGCTGTAATAGAGCGTCCTGATTCAGTAATAATATTAGGGTGAGGAAGTTCATTTTTATCGCAGGCATCCACAATATTAGATACAGCATCATTTACATATTCCTGAATTGAATAATTTATGCTGCTTTGATTTGATGACCTCGAGCCGTCATAGTCCACACCAAGTCCACCTCCGATATCAACAAATTCGATATTAAAACCGGCTTGACGAAGCTGAACATAGAATTGTGATGCTTCACGGAGTGCAGTCTTAATCTTTCCAATTTTAGTGATTTGGCTTCCAAGATGAAAGTGAATAAGCCTGAGTTCGTCCATTCTGCCTGCGGACTCAAGGAGTTCTGTTGCTTCAAGGAGTTCACTTGCAGTCAGTCCGAATTTGCTTCTGTCACCGCCCGAACTTTCCCATTTGCCACTCCCTGAACTTGCCAGCTTTACACGAATTCCAATATTAGGCTTTACATTAAGCCTTTTGGAGATTTTCAGAATCAATTTAATTTCATTCAACTTTTCTACAACAAGAAAAACATTCTTCCCCATTTTTTGAGCAAGTAATGCCAGCTCAATAAATGCTTCGTCTTTGTATCCATTACATATAACAAGTGCGTTAGGATTGTCCTGTATAGCAAGTACAGCGTGTAGTTCAGGCTTAGAGCCTGCTTCAAGACCGATATTGAATTCTTCGCCATATTTGACAATTTCTTCTACAACCGGTCGCATTTGATTTACTTTAATTGGATAAATGATAAAGCTTTTGCCGTTGTAATTATATTCTTTGGATGCAATTTGAAAACACTTGAAAATAGTTTCAATTCTATTATGAATGATGTCAGGAAATCTTAATAATACAGGCGTATCAACATCACGGATTATCAATTCATCAATTAATTCACGTAAATCTACCTGCACACCATTTTTCGTTGGTGTAACAAATACATTCCCTTTTTCGTTAATGCCAAAATAGTTGACTCCCCAACCGTCAATATTATATAATTCAGCTGAATCTTCTATACGCCATTTGCGCATCATTTATCCTCGTATTTCAAATTGCAAAAAATATTCATTAATAGACGAAATTATTAATTAAAATTTGATAACAAAAATAGATTTTTAAAAAAATTCTATTTACATTATTGACAAAAAAACTCTGTTAATTAACAGTTAATAATTGATAAAATCAGGTTAGTATATGATAAATATTAATATAAATGTAGTCTATTCAAAATAATTTTAATATTTTTGTGTTTATAAATTGTTCTTAAAAGAAAATTAATTTATTTGTTTTAATATCTATATAGGTTAAAAATATGCGAATTATCACCAAGTTATCAGTAATGATAGCATTTGCAGTCATGACTACTATTGGTGCTTTTGCTCAGAATTGGGATTTCACCGAAACTTTCGAAAATCATAATGCTCCAACAAATACATATTCACCTGGCAGTTTTGTCGGCGATAATGGTATTACATGGAATTATGTACGTGGCAGAGATGACCAGGGCTTCAAAATAAATGCTGATAATAAGTCATTTATGTTTGCAGCTTATGATGCTAATAATCCCAGAATAACTTCTTCCACAATCTCAGGTGGAATCAAGAATTTCCAGGTAAAAATGCTTAAAGCCTTTACCGGTTCGGGAAATCGTCAGATTGAACTTTACATTAACGGTAATTACATAGCAACTTCGATTGCTTGGGATAACACTAATGTACAAGTATTTGAAGTAAATGATATTGATATACCGGGAGATTTCACGATTGAAATCAGAAATCTGGGACGTCAGGTTGTTATAGATGACTTGTCATGGACAAGTTTTGGTGGAGGAAATGGAGGTATTCCTTCAAAACTCCGAGTTACGAGTGTCAAACCAAATGTTCCGATGCGCAATGTACCATTCAGAACACTTGTAGAGCTTATTGACAACATAAATCTTAATCAAACAATCCCACATCCAACAAGAGTTGATTTCAAGATTTTAGATGCTTCTGCTAATTTGCTTCATGAACAAACTTTCTATATCCCAGCAAATAGTGCTGTTTATTTTGTAGAAAACTTAACGCTTGATTACAGTGGCAACATTCAGATTATTGCTGAAGCACCTGAAAACAAAAATCCTGCCGGATACTATCTTGATGATGCTACATCGCCATTTACTGTATCTCCGGCACCTGTTCTTGATATTGATATTTACGATAAAGGGCATGCAGGAGCAGTTCATCCGACTATAAATGTTTATGCCAGAAATAACGATGGTAGTGTTAATGAATATTATCATGGTTTTTCTTCAACTTTGACTATCAATAACGGTGCTTATTCAGGTACTGTAAATACAACTTTTAATAATGGTATTGCAACATATTCAGATATCATGTTTACATCACCAAATACTATGTACAGCGTTAGTGCAACAGGCCAATATTTGAATCCTTCAGTTTTTAAAGATGTAAATGTATTAGCTGCTCCATCTATGTCAGAAGTCATAGTTCCTGCATATTTCAAAGGTGAAGGTTCATTCCTTCCTGATGGTAATGGCAGAATTCCTTCTTATGCATTTGTAACATTCAACAATTTACACCCAAATACTGAATACAGATTCACAACAGGCGGGGTGAATACTATACCTAACACAAATCCAACTACAGCTGGAAATAATCTTGCTTATGACCATAATACTGATTCTTATGTGATGACAAGTACTAAGAACTTAACAGATGTCGGCAATTACTCATCATTTGTTACAGGAAGTCAGGAAACATCAAAATCAGTATGGGTTAATTTAATAGCAACTACTAATGCAGTTTTTGCTGTAAACCGTGATATAATCTGGACTGTTGATTTAGGTAACGAACGTGGCTCAATGATCCAAAGACTCTATAGTAGTACAGCATCAAGAAGCTTGCGATACTCTACTGCTTCAAATAATTTTGAAACCGGCTTAGTAAGCTTTGCATCCGGTCTTTACGACCCACAAAGCCCTTCATCTCCAAAAAATTACATTGTAATTTATGATGAAAATGAAAATCCTGTTACAACTGCAATTGTTCAAGGCAGTGGTGCTGAACTTAGAACACCCGGCTTTCCTCATCAAGCTCATCCATATTATGAAAATACTGAATTCACTGATGGTGCGTGGGCAACATTCATTCCTAACAACCTGCCGGGCGGTGTAAGAAGAATCGCTGAATATACTCCTCAAGGTATGAAAGTAAATGAATGGACTGATAATGATGGAAATTGGGCAGGCTATAATACAATAGGTAGTAATTATGGTGCATTCCCACCTTCGGAGAATTCATCGGAAATCGCTTTTGCCGTACCTCAGTTTGAACTTATTACTCCTAATACAGGTTCAGAAATTTGCAATCCGTTAGAGCCTGTTTCTGTAATATGGAACTCTCGTGGTGTTGGTCTTATAAATATTTATATTTCACAAAATGGTCAAGCCTGGGAACCTCTTGCTTTTGATTATGATGCAAGACAAGGTGAATATATTTGGGATATCATAAGAGACAGATATTCAAATACTGACAACCGTTTGAGAATTACAAGTGAAGAATTTCCGTATATTGAATATACAACAGGTATTTTCAGAGTATTTGATACTCCGATTATTGGCAACTATTCACAATCTAATGTATGGTGTCCGGATGAGGATATCTACTTAACGGTTGAAGCGACCGGTACTGATTTGAACTACCAATGGTACAAAGATGGCATTATGCTTCATGACGGCGATGATTACAGCGGTGTAAACAGCCCGATTATTTATATCAATAATCTTAAGCACAGACTTTCAGGTGCCTATACTGTAAGAGTAGGCGGACACCCAAGCTGTGAGTCTGTTGAAACAGGACCAATGGTAGTTTATGTAGCACGCCCACTTTCAATATTCAAGCCTGAGGATGATGTTAATATCGGCGTAATTCTCGGGGAAACTGCTACACTTGAATTTACTGTTCATGGTAATGGTGGAAATGGTCTTCAGGATGATTTAGAAAAATATCAGTTCAAAATTCAATGGTACAAATACGACCCGAATTTACCTGTAGATGTTCCTCTTAATGATGGAATGCCTCGCATGGCAGGTTCAAAATCTAATTATTTGACTATTAACAAATTCACTAAACGTGATGAAGGTCAGTATTATGCAGTTGTTAAAGGTCTGTGCGGCGAATCAGTAAAAACTCCTATGTTTAAAGTAACTGAGCTTGAGCTTTCAATCACTCAGCAACCTGCTAACAAGGAAGCTTGTATCGGGAGCAACACAACATTTACTTTCGACTATTTTACTAACATAAATGAAACAGCTCAAATTAACTGGTTTAAAAATGGTGTATTGATAAGCGATAATGCTAAATATGCCGGTACAAGAACTAAAACACTAACAATCAATAACGTTGACGCTGACGATGCAGGTGCTTACACAGCAAGAGTAACTCTTGTTGAAAGTGGTTCTGAAATCACTTCGGCTGCAGCTCTTATGAGAGTTCTTAATCCTGTTGTTATCCTACTTCAAAGTGAAGGCGTTATAGAATTTGAAGCAGGCAAACAAATGCTTATTGAAGTAATTGCTGAAGGAAATGATGACGAAGTCCTTACTTATCAGTGGTATTTAAATGACCTTATGATTGAAGGTGCTGACGAAGGTACTTATATCAAAGACGACATCACTGTTGATGATGCAGGCATTTATACTTGCCAAATTACCGGCATTTGCGGTACTGTAATCAGCGAACCGGTTGAAGTTGTCATCACTACCGGTGGCTCGACAAGTGTAAATAATATTGCTGAACTTGGCTACATGTTAGGTACTCCGGTACCAAATCCTGTTTCAGATAATTTCACAATATCAGTAGAAACACCTGAATCAGCTTATACTGAAATCACTATTTCGGATATGTCCGGAAGAACTCTTGCAACTGTCCATCAGGGCTTGCTTTCAGAAGGCCAGCATCAGATTTCTGTTGATGTAAATAGCTTAAGACTTTCAAGCGGTACTTACTTTATTGGTATCAGAACTGCTAAAGGTTCATTATCTCAAAGCTTTATGGTTATCAAATAATTTATTTGATTATTTTTTAACAAGCAGAAAAATAGAACTGCTCCTCTTTATAACGAAGAGGGGCAGTTTTTTTATAATAAAACCTCCAATTAACAGTTTATACATTTTTATATAATTAAATTCACTGTTTATGAAAAAATTAGCTGTTTATTTATTATTTTTAAGTTTAACTTACTCTTATTCTGCAATTCCTGAATATATGCTGATTGAAGGATTTACTCCCGAAACTAAGCACACTCACTGTGAATCAGGTTGCTGCAGTCAAAAATATGATTTCAACGATAATGCAACTCTTCAAAGCATCTATCCACGAAAAAACTATGATGTTCTGACTTACGATTTGTCAATTGATTTGTCATATTTTCTGTTTAAAGCGGATATGGACAATGAGAATCTTGATACACTTTTTGCACCCGGAAAGCAGAAAATTACATTAAAAATTGACAGTAATGATGTAAATTCATTTATTATTGATGCCGTGGATTTAACTATTGAGAACATCAATATTTTGTCTGATTATACTTCTGATAATTTTTCTTACGAAATAAAAGAACAATTCATACAGTTCAATTCTAAAATAATTCTCAAAGCCGGTGATATAATTAATATTGAAATTGATTATAATATTCACAGAGCATTTAAGCGGGGTATTTACTTTTATGGAAGAAATACATCTGAGCAAAATTTGGGCAGTGAACCAATTATATATACACAAAGTCAGCCAACTAATACAAAATACTGGATGCCCTGCAATGACGCTCCTTATGATAAAGCAATCACATCGGTTACTATTACAGTACCTAGCTCTTTTACCGCCCTCTCAAACGGAAATCTTGATTCAATCAAATATTCAGAAGTTGATGATATAATTTTAGAAACCTACTACTACAGTCATGATAAACCTTTGTCGCCTTATTTGACTACAGTTGTAGCATCAAAATACAGTAGCTTTGAACAGTATTATCAGAGGGTTACAAATCCGCTGGATACAGTTGTCTTTACAAATTATATGTGGGATATTGATTTAAATCCTCCAACAGGCCATCCTTACAACGGTAGATTTTATCTTCGTAATCAGCCAAACATGATGGCTGTTTATGCCTCGCTTTTTGGTGAATATACATTTGATAAATATGGAACCGTTGCAGTATTTCCCTATATGTTCGGTGGGATGGAACATCAGACGCTGACAACTATTCATCGAAACTGGCTCAGACGATTCTCAGAAACCGGATTAACTCATGAAATCGCTCACCACTGGATTGGAAATTTGCTAACCTGTGCTTCATGGAATGATATTTGGATTAATGAGGGTGGTGCCACTTGGTTTGAAGCTCTTTGGTATGAAGCCGCAAATCAGGATGGAACATTTTATTACAATCATTTGCTTGGAGTTGCAAATGCTTATTTTAATCGCCCCAACAAAGCCGAGTTTGCAGTTTATGGAGTACCGGAAAGTCAAGTTTTCATACAAACTCATATAACCTATCTGAAAGCAAGCTGGGTATATCACATGCTGGCTGAACTGGTTGGCAGGGATTATTTTTTTCAGGTAATGCATGATATTTTTGAAGGCAATAAATTCAGAAGTGTAACTACTGAAGAATTTATCGAACTATTTAAGTTGCATATTCAAAATCCTAAAATGGATTTAGACTTATACTTCAGCCAGTGGCTTTATGGAAAGGGGCACCCAATTTACAGAATAAATGCAGAGTTTCCTGATAATAATCCTGATAAATACGAGTATGATGTCTTCATCTCTCAAGTTCAGGATCCTGAGCAATCCTATCAGGAAGTTTATGAAATGTGGATTGATATTTTATTTTTAGACGATAATGACAATTTGTTGAAATCCGAGTCAGTTTATAATAACAGTCGAAATCAGAAATTCTCATTTGAGTTTGATTTTCCTGTACAAAAAATATTAATTGATTACCGAAAAGTACTCTGCGAAATTGAGGAATTTGTCGTATCAGTTTCAGATAATCGTATATCAAAGGCAAAAGTACGGATAGCTCCCAATCCTGCACTTTCAGGTGAATCAATAAACTTATTTTATGATAATGATGTTAATATTACCAGAATAAAAATATTTGATTTGACAGGTAATTTGATTTATCAAAAAGATGGTAATTCTTTAAATCAAATTAACTTTGCACTTCCTCAAGGATTTTATATTGCAGAATTCCGAACTAAATATGGTATAATTCGGGAAAAGCTGATAATAAATTAAAAATATTTTCTCAAACAATAAGCATCATATTTCAATAAAAATATGATGTTTATTTTCAGCTTTGTTATTTAAAAGTTGTGTAATAAGTTCATCTGATTGTGCTAAAAACACAAGTGGAGAAATCGTTCTTTCCTGTAATTTGCCGGCGGGAAAAATCAAGTTTGATAAATACTGATATTTTTGTAAAAGTTCTTCATTAGTGCGTTTTGCAGCAGAATGAGCTTTCTTGTCCAATTGATTGATTTGTTCATTAATTCTTACAAGTGCTCCGTTTACTGTCTTATCAAGCTGATTATCAATACTAAGCAGATATTTCTCTAAATCACTATATAAATTCAGGAATTTCTCCTGAAACTCGCTAAAAACCTCATTATGCTCTGCGCCAAGAAGATTATCAGCCAATTCTTTCTCAATTATACTAAAACTTTTTAAAAAGTACGAAGGCTTAAGTTCAATTTTTGATAGATAACGAGCTGCTTTCTTGTCAATTATCGTAGCTGAAGTTCGCATAACAAGGCAAGGTTTGATTACATTAAATAGATTGTAAAGATAATCAGTTTGCTTATGATAAGCAATTTCGCCCGGTCCTGCCACATAAACTACCGTAGGCAGAACAGCATCCTGAAATATTGGTCTAAGCAGAACCTTTGGGCAGAAATTTTCAGGATTTTCATTTGCAATTTTAATCAAAGAATTCTTATCAATAAGCTCATTATTGATTCTAAAATTTTCATTTTCAATATCAATTCTAAAACGTTTATCACCAATATGATAGAAAAGATTAATGTCAGAAACCTGTGCCTGAATATGGTAACCATCTGCTTCTAATTCTTTATTCCTCTTATCCACGGCAATTTGACTATATCCGGTATTAATGAGTTCACTAAGAACTAAATTTTGGAAGATTCCGCTTTTCATCAATTCAGAAGCTGAAATAAAAAGTAGTCCGTATTGACCAAGAATTTTCTGATATAAATTTTGGAAACATTCAGACCAGGATTTACCAATTTCAAATACTTCATCAATAATTTCGGATATTTGCTGACCAAACTGATATTTTTTGAAATCATCCTTTAGACTTTGAATAAGCTCTAAATCCTCGTTTACAACTTTTTTCCCTGAAACACAGAGATTCTCATCAAAATTAAGATTTACATATTTCGGTACATTTCCTGAGTCATAAATGCAGGAGACAGAAGACTCCTTCAAATCATCATCATTGTCTTCAATCCAAAATATTGGCACAAATTTAAAATCAGGATACTTATTACTCAATTCGTTTGAAATTCTGATTGTATCAACAGCTTTGAATAGTGTATATAGACTACCACCTAAAAAACCTGCTTGCTGACCGGTTACAACTGCAAAAGTATTACTTTCCTGCAAAAGTATTAAATTATTTTTTTGCAAATCAGATAAGTTCTCTTCACCAATTGAAAAATTTATTAACTTGGTCAACAAACTTCTGTTATAGATTCTTTCGGAAATTTTTGAAATCACGTTTGAACAATCGCAAGTGTTTTCTATTAGAAAATCCTGAAATATTTTTGATGAACCCGGAAGTAACTCTAAAGGTATTGAATCAGACATTTGTTTACAATTTTTTAAGATTTAATAATAATCAAAAATACCAAAATATTATCATACAACAAAAGAATTTCAGATAATTTCTATTGTACCCTTCCAATAGTACCAAGACTCCACCTAAGAGCACCGATTTTAGTGTTAATTTTGGTAAAAAGTTCGATTTGCTTAATATTTGCATTTAGTAGAGAATTCTCGCGGGAATTTAGAAGGAATAGGGAGCTTTCTCCGGCATTGAATTTAATTTGTTCACCTTCGAGAAGAATCCTGTAGTTTTCAAGTGCTTGAGAGAATAAACTGAACTGTTGATACAAAATACTGATTTCGTTCAAATAAGAATTTACCTTATTTAACAGTTCTAATTTTTTTGCTTCGAATTGCAGCTCTGCTTCAATTATTTTAATATCAGTAAGCTGAAGCTCGCCTCTTCCTTGTCGCAGAAAAACCGGCATATTAAAGTCTAATTCTACTTTAAAATTTTGATCGGGAAATATCTCATTTGGAAATACATTGCCGGCATTGTTCAGATAATCATATTTCAGATCAAGCTTAGGCTTAAGATATTCCAATTTCAAGCGCCTTTCAACTGCTAACTCCTCAAGTTTGAGGGAATAAACCTGAAGTTCAGGGTGAATAGCAATTAGTGAATCAATGTTTTGAGTCAGAGGAAGTATCTCATTTACAGGTCTGAGAGTCAGCTCTGAATTTGTATCAGGTATAAGATTATCATTAATTTCCATTGGAATCATATTTTCATTCCAAAGAAAATTAGAAAGATAAAGACTTGAGCTAACAAATTCATTTCTTGCGGACTGTAAATTGATGTCTAAATTGAGTATTTGCAAATAGGCTTCCACAGTGTCTATAGCCGGAATATCGCCCTGAAAAAAAGATTGCCTGATACCTTCATATCTCTCGTTGGCAACAGATAATATTTCTGTCGAAAGTTTCAATATACTATAATCTGCTGACCAGTCCCAGTATGCAGAAACAGCGCTAAAATACAAATCGGCAAGAATTCTGACCTGTTCTACTTCACTGAGTTTACCAAATATCTCAGCCTGTCGAAATGCAGCTCTTCGATTATCAATAAATAGTCCCTGTCCTAATGGCATTTTAATTCCGGCTGAAAGCAAACCCTGATTGGGCAAGTTCCTTTCGGGATTTAGATAATTACCGGCAGATTTCTCGTACCCAAAATTAATATCAGGACCAAACCATATAGGGATTTTTAAGCCGGAATTAATTATTTCGTAATAGGATTTATCTTCGTAAATTTTATTGGAATATTGAGCTGAAATAAATGGGTCAAATGCACCACCTGCTCGCAAAAGATTGCTTCTTCCTATATCAATCTGAAGCTGAGCCTGCTTAGCGACCGGATGGAATTTTCCAACTAGTAAAAGGAAATCAGATTCTGCCATCACAATCTCATTTGATGATGATAATGCAGAATTTAGAATAAATAATATTACTAATAATTTAATTTTCATTAATTTTCAATTTTCTGTTCTTAATAGAAATTTTACTTCAAAGATTTACCGGGAGGCTTCATTAAGTCAGATCCATTTTTGTCAATCTTAGAATTGTCCACTTCTTCCTTGTTATAGAAGTCAGGTGGGAATCCGTTGAATTGCCTCCAGGTCTCATACCAAATAGGCACATCATTGAGTAGAATCATTCCCATAGCTCCAGAACCAATTCGCAGTACATCGGGCCATTCTGCATCATCAGGATCAGGTGCGATTAGAATTCTGTATTTCCCGTTACTGCTTATATAATAATCCATTCCGACTACCTCTCCACCGAAAGTACCAATAGATAAATCAGGCCACCCTGAAAATACAATTGAGGGCCATCCATCAAAAATAATCCTAATTTTTTGACCTATCTTCATTAGCGGTAAATCCATTGGACTTATATACATTTCAATAGCGGGATCATAATCCGAAGGTGCAATTGAAATGACTTCGTCACCTTCCTTAATAATTTCACCTATACCTGATTTTGATGAGCGTGCAACAAAACCATTCTGAGGAGCAGTTATGATATACATGCCGCTTCTTATTTCATAATTTTGAAGCATATTTTCCATCTTAGTGAGTTCAGCTCGTGCTTCAAAGAGCTTAGAGAGAGTCTCCCACCTTTCTGATTCAGCTTTTGCGAGATTGTCCGAGTATTGATTCAATTGTGAGCTGATTTCAACTTCAGCATTAATTAACTCATTTTGACTTGTCAGAAGCTTATTAGTAGCAGAAATCAGCTTTGCCTCAGCATCCTGGATTTTTAATCTTCTTTGCTCAAGATCTGTAAGAGATTTAAGTCCTTGGTTGAAAAGTTCTTCCATACGACTTAACTGCTGCTTGGCAATATTAAAATTGGTATTGGCGGCTACAAGGTCAATACTATCTGACTGCACTTTCAGTTTAGTCTGCTGAAAGTAATTTTTTGATTGCTCAACTTTTATATCTCTTATTCTGGCGACTGCACTAATTCTATTTTCGAGAGCATTTATTTTACCTTCATAAGAGATTATAGCGTCTTTTTTCGCTTGAATTTGAGACGCTACTCTTTCCAAAAGTTTTGGGTCAAAATATTCATCCTTGATTTCTGATATTTCAACAATTTTGTCACCCTTTTGAATGTAATCGCCCTCACGAACATACCACTTTACTATCTTACCACCAATAATTGAATTTACTGTTTGCGGTTTCTGGTCAGGGTTAAGTGTTCCAACATATCCTTCCACTCTTACATTCTGTGTCCAGGGCAGAAACATTATAATCATAAAGACTATGAAAATTGATAGCAATATCCTTGAAATTACTTTTCCGGTTTTATAATTCCTGAGAAGTGAAAATGAATAATACTTTTTGATTTCTACCTTATCAGCAACCGATACTTTACTTATATTTAACATATTAATATCTCACTGATTAAATAATATTGAAAACCATGATTCATTCTTCAGTTCATCGTAAGTTCCGATATCTGCTACTTCACCACTGTCAAATCTAATAATTTTATCACACTTTTGAGCTATTTCTCTTTCATTTGTTACCATAATCACGGTCATTTTATTGTTTTTTTCCAAGACGTGATTTAAAAACGCTTCTTTATCCAAACTTTTCAATCTTGAAAGCAAATCTTCCATAATTAACACTTTAGGTTTGCTTGCAATTGCTCTTGCAAGCATTATTTTAAGTATAATGCTCTTCGGAAGTTGTTTTCCTTCAGGGGTCAACAAGGTATTGTAACCTCTTGGAAATACATCGAAAAATCTGAGCAAACCGAATAAATCAGCTGAAAATTTCACATCTTCAAATTTTACATGCTGACGTCCTAATGATATGTTTTCAGCAAGTGTACCACTAAAAATTGTATCCTCCTTGGTCTGGCTATAGCTAATCATCGAACGAAGTTCGTCTCTGTCAAAATTAACATAAGGAATACCATTAATTAAAATATTTCCCCTGAATTCGTCAAAATATCCTGCTAATATTCTAAAAAACATTGATTTACCGGAGCCGTCATATCCAGTAACACAAATTTTTTCTCCTGATTTGAAATCCAAATTTATATCTTTAAGAATATCAAATTTTGAACCTGCAAACTTGTAACTCAAATTCTTAATACTTAGATTCATACCATGGCTGAAATCTTTTACTTCACAAATAGTATTATCGCTTGTCTCCATTTCTAAATCAGTAACAGTGCCTATTTTTTCGATTGCTGTGAGCACATCATATATTGTTTCCATACTAAGAATTAACTTTTCAACTGAAGCAATTACAAGCAATATAATTATTTCTGCCGCAACAAACTGCCCAACATTCATTTGCTGGTCAATTACAAGCAATCCACCGAGAATAAGCAACCCTGCTGTAATGAACACTTTGAAAAGAATCATTACCGAATACTGATATATCAATATCTTAAAGTGCTCTTTTCTGTTATTCAGATATCCTGTAACAGCTTTGTCTGTTTTTTCAAATGGGAGATTAGTATTGCCTGCCATTTTGAATGTTTCGATTGTTCTCGCTATTTCCTCAAGCCAATGTACAACTTCATATTTATATGAAGACTCTTTTAAGCTGGTAGCCAATCCTTTTGGTCCTGTAAATCGGATTATCAAAACTACAAGTATAATCAGCACAACCCCATATATTATAAAAAACGGGTGATAAAATGAAAGCAAAACCAATCCAAGGAATACTTGCAATGATGCTGTTGAAAAATCAATTAATATTTTGGATAAACCTTTCTGAACAGTATTTATATCAAAAAATCTGTTAACAAGCTCCGGAACATACACTTTATCAAGCAAGTCCAGTTTTAGTTTTGGAATTCTAAAAGTAAATTCGAAAGCACCACGAGTGAAAATTTTCTGTTGCAAATTTTCAGTCATATAAAGCTGAAGAATTTGCAATATTCCTGAAATCACTACACCTGACAAAACAAATATAATCAGGATTATCCATGTTGTAGAAATCTGACCGCCAATAATTAAATTAATTATCGCTTGTATTCCAAGTGGTAAAGATAGACTGACTATCCCGTTAAATATAGCGTAAATATATATGTTTATTACCTCTTGTCTGTCAACTTTCAAAAGGTTGAAAAATCTTGTCCAGGGCTGCAATGAAGGTTTAGTTTCTGCCATTTCGGTCACTTCTTAAATTATCTAATGCAAGATTAATAAAATATTCTTTAAATCCCAAATTATCAGAAGAAAAATCAGTTAAAGAATGGAAATGATGAGCACAAAATTTCTGATGATGAATTCCTTCATAAATAGTAGATGCAAGTGATTTTGAGTATTTATATTCAGGATTAATTTCATCACATATATTGCTGAGCCGCTTGCATAAGTTTTTATATGAGCTAAAGAGCCCTTCTTTATTCTCGTTATCTACTTCTTTAGTCAAATATGACTTTGCTGATTCGGCAATTGCAATCCTGCTTAAAGCTTTGAGATTTATCATTCCATTCAGTTCAATATCTTCGAGCTCATCTGCTAAAACAGAAATTGAAGATTTAAGTTTTTCTGCTGGATCTGAGATATTATTAATAGAGAAAACAAGTTTATATTCAAGCCAGCCCCAATACCAAGACATAAGATATAACAATATTCTGTGCTTATTGCAAAAATATCTGTAAATTGAGCTTTCTGTTGAACCAACTTTCTGTGCCAATTTTTTAAAAGTAAACTCTTCCAATCCGATTTCATCAATCAAATTGATACTTTCCTTGACAATATATCGTCCTAAATGAGTTAAAACAGGGTCTTTCAGATATATCTTATCATTAACATTAATTTGTATATTTTTAATTAAATCCAGCATATTAAAATTTGTAGTAATGATTCTATTGATAATAGTATTACTATTAACGTTATATATTTTATAATATTTTATGCAGTATTACTTTTTTATATTTTATTTTAACAATTTAAGCACAAAAACTCCGTTATTGAAGAAAATATTAATTTTAGGCAAGTAATTGGAAATAATTAATCTAAAAAACGGCTCAGAAAGGAAGATTAGAACCGGTTATCTTTGGGCATTTAACAACGAATTGGTTGAAGTAAAGCATCTGACACCCGGAACCGTGGTTGAATTATTCAATTATAATAATTCCAAGAGTTTCGGAAAATGCTTCTACAACCCTAACAGTCTCATAACTGTAAGATTGCTGAAAACATCAGGCGAAATAAACACAAACTTTTTTATTGAAAGAATTAGAAAAGCAAAAAATCACAGAGATTTTCTTCTACCTAATCAATCAAATTATCGCCTTGTTTTCGGGGAGTCTGACTTGCTTTCAGGTTTGATAATTGACAAATATGAAAATAATTTCTCTTTACAAATCCATTCAATCGGAATGGAACTGAATCGGGATATGATAGTTGAGGCGTTATTGAATATTTATCCTGAAACGGAATTCATAATAATGCGTGCAAATTCGAAAATGCGTGAAATCGAAGGACTATCACTCGAAGATGAAATACTTTTTGGTAAGGATCCCGGAAAAATTCTTACAAATGACAGTAATATCAAACTCGAAATATCTCTTACCGAAAGTCAGAAAACAGGTTATTTTCTCGACCAGAGATTCCATCGTTACGAAATCGGAAGAATAGCTAAAGGAAAAAGAGTACTGGACTGCTACACAAATCAAGGTGGCTTTGCACTTCACTCAAAGGCAGGTGGAGCAAGCGAAGTTACTGCTATTGACAGTTCGCAGGAGGCACTGAATTTTGCTGAACGAAATGCTGAAATAAATTCACTTGATATTAATTTCGTCAGGGATGATGTTAAATTTTTTCTTGAAAACGCTGCTGTAAACAAACAGCGTTGGGATATAATCATTCTTGACCCACCGGCATTTTCCAAAACAAAAAAAGCTGTCGGGGCTGCCAAAAACGCATATATAGCAATAAATACTTTGGGTATCAGGCTACTAAAACCAGGCGGTATGCTTGCAACAGCGAGTTGCTCACAGCACTTAAGAGAAGATACTTTTATGGAAATAATTCAAAATTCAGCAAGAAAAGCGGGAAGAAATTTAACTCAAATATATCGAGGATTTCAACCACCGGACCATCCCGTTCATATTTCTATGCCTGAAACGTCTTATCTCAAGTTTTTTATATTCAAAATTGATTATTAATTTTTAAAAGGAAAAACATGGCAAAAGTTGGTATAATTATGGGAAGTGACTCAGACCTTCCGACAATGCAACCTGCGGCGGATGTTTGCAAAGAATTTGGTATTGATTGTGAAATTCGTGTTGTCAGTGCTCATAGAACTCCTGATGATATGGCTGAATATGCAAAAACTGCGAAATCCCGCGGTATTTCAGTGATAATCGCCGGAGCAGGTGGTGCCGCACACCTTCCGGGAATGACAGCCTCATATACTACTTTGCCGGTTATTGGAGTTCCTGTGCAGTCACGTGCTTTAAACGGTCTCGATTCACTTCTATCAATTGTGCAGATGCCTGCAGGGGTTCCTGTTGCAACAGTAGCAATTGGAGGCGGAAAAAATGCCGGTCTGCTGGCTTTATCAATACTTGCTTTAAATAATGAATCACTTTCAAGCAAACTTGAGGATTATAAAATACAAATTATGAATGAATCTAGAGAAAAGAATAATAATCCAGTATTCAGCTAAAATATTTTAAACCCTTACATGGCTTATTATTATTATAACAATTCATTGATGATGTTTGAAAATTCTTACAAAATTAGCAATATTTTATGAAAATAAATTTATTTTGATTAATTTTGTAACTGTATATTTTTACAATTTATGATAATTAATTATATGAAAAAAATTATTGAATGTGTGCCCAACTTCTCAGAGGGCAGAAATAAAGAAACAATAGAAGCAATTGCTCAGGCAATCAGAGAAACTGAAGGAGTCACTCTCCTTGATGTTGACCCGGGATTTTCTACGAACAGAACAGTATATACTTTTGTAGGCGACCCCAAAAGTGTTGTTGAAGGTGCTTTATCGGCTGCAAGAGTGGCTCACAGGCTCATTGATATGACAAAGCACGAGGGTGAACATCCAAGAATGGGTGCTATGGATGTCTGTCCATTCGTACCTGTGGCAAATGTAACTATGGATGAATGTGTCGAATGTGCTAAAGAATTTGGTCTTAGAGTGGCTGATGAGCTAAATATTCCAATTTATTTATACGAAAATGCTGCTGAGAATGAATTCCGAAAAACATTGCCTCAGATTCGCAAAGGCGAGTATGAAGGGATAGAAAAAAAAATTATACAACCTGAATGGAAGCCCGACTTTGGTCCGGCCAAGTTTGTTCCTAAATGGGGAGCTACAGCCACAGGAGCCAGATTTTTTCTGGTTGCATATAATATTAATGTGCTCGGAACATCAAATCAAGCTCACCGTATTGCACTTAATATCAGGGAAGCCGGCAGAAGTGACAATGAGCCGGGAAGACTTAAGGAGTGTAAAGCTATGGGCTGGTATGTTGAAGAATATGGTATGGCACAAATTACAATGAATCTTACAAATTATAAAGTTACTCCTGTACATATTGCCTTCGAAGAATGCCTTAAAGATGCAAAAGAGCTTAAAGTCGGTATTGCTGGCTCAGAGCTTGTGGGACTTATTCCACTTGAAGCAATGCTGATGGCAGCTGAATATTATATAGAAAAAGAGAATTTATTCATTCTTGATGAAAAGCAGAAAATCAAACTCGTTGTTGAGAGATTAGGACTCAACTCTGTGTCCAAATTTGATCCTGACAAACGAATTATCGAATATATGATAGAAGACAAAAAAAATGAGCCTTTAGCAAGTATGACCGTCAGAAATTTCATTGAAGAGATTGCTGCCCGCACTTCTGCTCCCGGAGGTGGCTCTGCATCTGCGGCAATTGCTGCAATAGGTACCGGACTTGGATGTATGGTGGCTCAGCTTACTTACGGTGTCAGAAAGTTCGAGCATTTGGATGACGACATGCGACGGATTATCCCGCATTTGAATGATGCAACGCAGTATTTAATTCCTATGATTGATGCAGATACAAACGCATTCAATGATTATATGGATGCACTCAGATTACCAAAGTCCAATGACGAGGAAAAGGCAATCCGCACGCAAGCTATGCAGGCAGGACTCAAAAAAGCAATAGAAGTTCCACTGAAAACAATGAGATTAGGAAATCAGGCATGGGATTGGATGATTGAAATAGCAAAATATGGCAACATCGCTTCCAGATCAGATGTAGAAGTTGGAGCAAGAGCTTTGGAAGTTGGAATTTGGGGTGCTTTGAAAAATGTTGAGATCAATCTTCCCGGCATAAAGGATGAGCAGTTCAAAAATACAATTCTTGCTGAATCAGGTGAAATCATGAAAAATGCTGAAATCAAATGTAAAGAAGTACTTGATATATTGAACAATAGAGAAAAATAGAATTTCTAATAATTTGGTATATAAAATTATTTTGACAATTTATAATTTTTTTATTTAATTTTTGCGATATTATATATTGAGGTTCGTTGATAAATGGAATTTTTACGGGCATAAATATGTATTACATTTAAAACAATTGGTGATATGACTAAAGCAGAAATAGCAAAAGCGAGTGTTTACCATTGGTGCTGCTTCGCGGTCCGCTCTTATCCTGAAATGTCGGACATCTTGCTTTTTGAAATTTGAAAAAAAATGAAAATTTATTTGTATAATATTCAGAAATTACTTATTTTAGTAAAAAGAAAATGGAAACTAAGAAAAAAATGATTTTGATGGGTAAATATCATAAAATTTATAGTAACATTGCCCTATCTCTTGGGGCAAAAATATATCTTTTTGCCATTTTGTTATCTGCATATTTCAAACGCTTAATCTCTCCTTTATTACTTCAGCAGAAAAAGAATTTTTGTTTAATAAATTTTGTCTCAACGAATTCTCAACGAATTCTCAACGAATTCTCAACGAATTCTCAACGAATTCTCAACGAATTCTCAACGAAAAGTATTTACACAAAATTAAAATATTTATTTTATTTGAGGAGCTTAAAATTCCCGGAATTACGATTTAGCGGCAGATAAGATTAACAAAGTATAAATCATTTCTGTCGCTAAAATAATAGGATGGTGCGGGACTTCTTAAAAATAAACTGAAGTCTGTCTTATGAATCCTTGACAATTTTTGTAAAATTGTTGAGATATAAATAAAATAATTTGTTACAAATAAATAAGTGTTGAATATGAAAAAATTTATTGCAACTTTATTATTTCTAATTGCATTCATTTTTATAGAAATTAATGAAGTATATAGTTTCACTCAAGAGGAAACATCCCGTTATACAATGGAACCCATGGGTTGGTTGGTTAGAAGAATAACATTAACTGCAGTTCATCCGACGACTGGGGCAATAATAGTCTGGAAAAAAATTGTAATATCAGACGGAAATGGTGGTACTATCTTCGAGGACCAAGATTTCAACCAAAAAAGAACGGTTCCTTCTAATGATTTAAAATCATTAATGTCAATTACAATATTTCCGAATCCTACAAGTGAGTATATTTACTTAAATACTCATAATTTTAAAGGAACAAAAGTAAATATATCATTATATGACATAAATTTCAGAAATGTATCGTTACTCTACAATGATTATGTAAACTCAGAAAATTTACAATTACTTATTCCGAATTTACCATCAGGAAATTATTTTATTACATTAAATGATGGAATAAGCGTTATATCAAAATCAATATCAATTATTAAATAGGAGTTTCCAATGTTGAAAAATCTTGTAATTTTAGCTTCAGTATTCGTATTACTAACATTATCTTCTTTCTCTACATTAATATTGGAGAAAAATGAAAACGTATGTGGTTCACCAGCTTGGTATGGTGTGAATTATATGATGGAAGATAACAACGATAAATATTCATGGGGTTTTTATTTATTTGGAGATGCTCAAATGAACACTCGAAATTTAATACCTGCTGTAAGAAATATTATTCATGAAAACGGTAGTATATTGTTAGACTCATGCAATATTTGTCGACCTTTTTTTCAATATAATTCAGCTACAAATTATCATAAATATATATCTGAAATAAGGTTGCCAAACGTAGTCGTCAATAGCACAATAGCTCTTGAATATGGTCCTTCATCAGTGATAGACTCAACTTTAGGAGATCGGGCTGTGAAAGCCGGCTTCTCCTATTTTATTACATTAGCCGAATCTGATACAATTGCATCTCAATATTCTCCACATGAAGTAACAGAAACTCATGTATTTTCGGATGGTTATAACAATTCATTATATGAGATATTATATAATGGCAATGTAGTAGGTATAAGATATTTTTGTGCTAATAATAATCAATTATATATTAGATATTTTATATCTAAGCAGTAATTGATGATATTATTATCTCTAAAACTTTTATAGTTTCACCTTAGTATATTAAAATTGCAGAGTAGATAAAAATTTTCTACTCTGCATTTTTATTACAAAATATATTGGAGGTTTCTTGAAAAAGTTGATTTTTTAATTTTAATGTAATCTGGCGTAATGACTTTATAAATGATTGTCACTTAAGTTCATTAACAAGAATAAGAGCCCTGCCAAATGGGATTATAGCATTTTCTACAGTATGTAATGATTCACTCAAATTAAAAATTATTAAGGATAACACAGTAGGGGTTTCAGAAGAAATAAATCACAGCGGTAAATTTTTGATTTCACCTAATCCCGCAAGTGATTATATTACAATACAACTCAGCAACAAAGGGCTTCAGCCCTTTGCAGCAGTAGATAAAGTGCAAATATTCGATATGCTTGGAATTGAGGTAGCACAGACGCCCGCACCAGTGAATAATATGAAAAATACTCAGACGGGGGAGTCTGAGCTACTAAGAATTGACGTATCTCATCTGCCGGCAGGTGTGTATTTCATCAAAATAAATTGCAGCAATGGAGCTTGCTCCATTGTCGAAAAATTTGTGAAGATGTGAGTCAGTTATTGAGTTATAATGTTATTGTGTTGAATGTTGAAAAGTTAGATGTCCTGCACTTCCGAAGCGTAGTGTAACTTAATAAAACCTAAATGATTAACTATTTATGAAAATACACATTTATTTTCACAATTAGAATTTTGCTATCAGATAACAAAATTTGCATTTTCCTTTATTTTAAGTGAATTTTTAGAAAATATCGTCTTCACTCAATATTTTGAACTTTATAATGGAAAAATGATGTGGTTGTTGTTAATATCAATTATAGTTTTGGGCAGTTTCAATTGCTTGTGTGCTGACCTTAGAAATCCTGAATTGCAATCAAACTATCTTATTATATATCATGAAGAATACAAAGATGATATTATAGATTTTCATAAATGGCGCGAGACTAAAGGTTATAAAGTTACTTCTGTAAATCTTACTGATATTGTCAATGAATTTCCATCTGATAATAAATTCGATACTACAAAAGCAATACAAAACTTTACGGAGTATATAATTGAAAACTGGGCAAATCCAAAATTAGAGTATCTATTGCTCATAGGCTCTATAAATCATATTCCTTCTGTAAAAATAGAGTCATTTTTCCATGGTAGCACATTTATTTTGGAGGACTCTGTTCATACTGATGTATATTATACCATGATTCCAGCCAAATCTTTAAGAGAATATTATTTTGCAATAGGTCGCTTCCCCGCACGTAACCGAAATGAACTTGTAAGTATGTTTAGTAAAACCTATTTATATGAAGATAATTATCGGAAGATAAATTTTAGTAAAGATGTTATTCATGTGACTGATTTGGAAGACAGTGTAATATTTAATAAATTTTCAAGAGCACTTCTTAATTATTATCCCAATAGTAATCGGACATTAAGATTGCCGTTTGTAACAGAAAAATCGCTTGAAGAATTTAGATATGATTTTATAAATGCTCTATCTGAAGGAACTTCTTTTCTCGGTTATATTGGTCATGGACATCAATTCAAATGGTCCCGTTCTATAATAATTGATACTGAGTTTCTTGATACATTATCAGTCAAGTCGCCGCCCTTTATTTTTTATTCGTTAAGTTGTTCACACAGTTTCGATGACCCTGAAAAAAAGAGTATTGTCGAACAATTAATATCCAAGGAGGATTTTGGAGCAGTAGCAACAGTTTCAAGTTCTGCTGTAACTTATGATGCTATTAACGGATTCTATTTAGAAAAATTCCTTCAGGCATTTATAACAGGTGATGATGTTACAATAGGTAGTTCTATGACTAAAGTCAGAACTGGTAATCCATATTTCGATAATATAATGAATTTAATGGGTGACCCTGCATTAAAAGTTCCATATTATATTATTGCTTCCGTATATGATGAAATTAATCAGGATGATGTTCTAATTTATCCGAATCCGGCAATTGAATCTATTACTATTCAGGTCAATATTCATCCATTTGAACATTTATCAATTATGGATATAAACGGAAAAGAAATTAAGAACCATTTAGTTGGTTCAAATAACATTCTTACAATCAACGTAAATGAATTACAGTCCGGAACATATTTTATAAAAATGAATCAAGGTGACAAATTAGTTTTAAAGAAATTCATTAAGCTGTAATCACCAGCATACAATATTTACTGTCTTAACTGATATACATATCCGATTTGCCCGGTTAGCATAAAATCTTAAATAATTGTCTTCGCTATATGCTATTCCTGCTTGAACATAAAAGCCACCGTAATTAAAATTATATGCTAAACCTACACAAGAATTAATGAATTCATACCAATATTTCAATATCGTATGTATATATCGTGTGAAAAATGGCAAATATTTTACCAACATGATTATACATTTTCCAACTAAAAGCAATTCTACGTTTAACTAAATTACTTACACCTACCATCTTCCAGAACCAATTATCTACATCCGACCTTCTTACTGTTGTCAAAATATCATTTATTAATGTTTAAGTGATATTGGTGCAAAATACTATACTCAAATCAGTTTCATATATTCCACCAAACGGCTGTTTTGCTTTCATTTTGAATTTTCCGAAAATTGATTCAATTATTTTGCTGTAACATTGTTGAAAGTTGAAAGTGATTGAGTAGAAAGTTAAAAAGGGTTAGATGCATCATGCTTTGAAATGTGGCACATCTTGCTTTTTATTAATCCGCGAAATCATTTAATCTGAATAATCTGTGATTCAGACAACATTGTGAAAACTTCGGAAGTTTATGAACCGCGGATTTTTCTTATTGCTTTTTAAATTAATCCACGAAATCAATTAATCCGTTTAATCTGTGATTCTGACCCAATTTTGAAAACTTCCGAAGTTTTGGAAACATCGGATGTTTCCACAGTACAAATATTTGATATGCTTGGTTTGGAAGTAGCACAGACGCCCTCGTCTGTGAATAATATGAAAAATACTCAGACGGGGGCGCCTGAGCTACTAAGAATTGACGTATCTCATTTGCCGGCAGGTGTGTATTTCGTCAAAATTAATTGCAGCAATGGAGCTTGCTCCATTGTCGAGAAATTTGTGAAGATGTAACCATGTTGAATGTTATAATGTTATTGTGTTGAAAGTAAAAAAAGTCAGATGTCCTACACTTCGCAAGTGTCGGACATCTTGCTTTTTGAATATTGTTAAAAATAAAAATTTTATTTGTATAATATTCAGAAATTACTTATTTTAGCAATATGATAATGGTAACTAAGAAAAAAATGATTTTGATGGGTAAATATCATAAAATTTATAGTAACATTGCCCTATCTCTTGGGGCAAAAATATATCTTTTTGCCATATTGTTATCTGCATATTTCAAACGCTTAATCTCTCCTTTATTACTTCAACAGAAAAAGTTTTTTTGTTTAATAAATTTTGTCTCAACGAATTCTCAACGAAAAGTATTTCACAAAATTAAAATATTTATTTTATTTGAGGAGCTTAAAATTCCCGGAATCACGATTTGGCTACAGATAAGATTTACAAAATATAAATCATTTCTGTCGCAAAAAAGGGCAACAGCAGCGACTTCGCTTTAAAACCAGAAGTCCGTTTTTTGAATTTTTGTAAAATTGTTGAGTTAATAAAAATTAAATAATTAAAATAAAATGGAGAATTTTAATAATGAGTAAGATAAGTAAATTTTCAACGATAATCTGTATAATTTTATTATCTTTAATACTATATTATAATGAATCAAACGCAAATTACGACCCAACGTATTGTGATGAGGGCGACACAACAGCATGGGAAGGTCCAATCACCTTGATTGGAATGGGATTGCCACCCAGTGTAATTGGGTGCGCAGATTCAAATTGTATTGTTACAGTCAAGTTTTATGAACGTAACATACCTGGATGGGGGTATGAGTTTCAAGTAGCTGAAATTAGTTTCCAAAATTGTGATTCTGCTTGTATGGTAAATCCTTGGAAAGCAGCAATGTGGATGATTGCAGTTGTGAGAAAAAATCAAATGGGGCTAATAAATAATAATGATTGCTACGACCAATTTACATACAAGGCAGCAACTTGCTGGCAGCACGATATCATTTTCAATAGTTATATTGTTTGTGGTGGTGAATGTTGTGTTGGTTTATATAGAATTTGCAAGCGGAATGGACCTTCTGGTGATTATTTAGAATTTACACAATTACAGGTTACACAAAGACAGACCTATAATTGTACAAGTCCCTGTAATTTTATAGATTGTTCAAGTACAATGCCGAGTAGTTTTTATGGTCCTAATGAAATGCCAAATGGTGATATAGGAGTATTTTACCCCAAAATGAGTATTTATGAAAGTACACCTTCAAAGTTTATAGGTATTCATCCTAATCCAACGAATTTAAAAATTGAAATTAATTTGAAATTGCTTAGTCCAGGCAATTATGTAATTTCTGTTTATGATATTAATGGATCTGAACACTATAAAAAAGAAATAACTATAGGTTCTAATCATAATTTAAATTTGGATATAAATACTTCATCTTACCCAAATGGAATGTACAGTATAATTGTAACAGGAACAAATGGAGAAGTTATAACAGGTAAATTTATTAAGTTTAGGTAATTTTGCAATTTATTTAACAATACCCTGCTTATAATTATTTATAAGCAGGGCTTTTGAAGGAAGAGTTATTATGAAAACAAACATTCTTATGAAATATTTATTACCTTTATTGCTTTTATTACTTACATACTTTAGTACAGCTGAAGAATCATATAAACTTGAAAGTATTTTTAATTATCCTAATAATTTAGTGAATACAATGGATATGTCTTGTTTTGATAATAATAATTGCTTAATGATAAGCACTGATTATAATTCTACAGGATGTATGGTTTATAAAACAAGTGATGGCGGCATTACATGGCAAACCTTATATGCGGATTCTTTGGTTTTTAGAGAAGATTCTATTTACTTTCCTAAAAGTTTGGCTCAAAGATGTAAGTATTTTGATGATGGTACAATGATAATTGTAACTTCAACAGGTAAAATTTTACGAAGTGAAGATTTTGGAAATACATTTGATATAATCCAGATTCCTGATTATTCTTATCAGTCATTTGAAATGATTGACAAGAATAAAGCTGTAACGGTTTCAGTAAAATCTGACGGCAAGGGTGAATATGGAATATATAAATCTACCGATGGATGTAAAACTTGGGAAAAATTTAATGTTCCTGACTCAATTTCTCAGATTTGGAATTTTAATAAAATTGATATTCAAAGAGATAGTAGTATGATAATTGGTTGTAACACTCATTATGGAATTAGTTATGATACAAATTACAGATATTATTTTCATACAGATTTTGATGGAAGTTTTTGGAAGTTATTAACAACTTTAAATAAATTCCGAATGACTGATTTTCATTTTGAAAATGAAAATCTTGGTTTTGCTACTGGTAGTTTTGTGAATATGGCGGTTAATGATTCTGCATTTTTCTTTAAAACAATTGACGGCGGTAAGAATTGGCAAATAAAATTGCAAATGGGTGGTAAATACTACCTATTTTATAAGCCAATATTTTTCAATATGAATAATATATTATTAGGTGGCTCAGGTTTTGGTTTTTTCAAATCTACAGATCAAGGGGAAAGCTGGTTTTATCCAACATTTATTTTAGATACAAATCTGATGGAAGGGGTTTATTTCTTTACCCTTTCAGAATATTTTGGTGACGAATTTTATGCCTATACATCTTTACCTTCACAACTTATCAAGGGGAAAATAAATCATACATCAGTCGAGTTAACTTCTTTAAAACCAAAACACTTATATCCTAATCCAGTAACAAACGGAACAATTTTTACTACAGAATACGAAATTGAAAAAAGTGGGAATTTAAGGATTTATTTAAGCAATATAAACGGAAATTTGATATGTGAATTTTTCAGTGGTTTCAAAGATGTTGGTTATCATTCACAGCAATTTAACATTACAAAAAATATTAGTTCCGGCTCATATTGGTTAGTTTCAGAGATAAATGGCTTTAGCCACATACAAATGCTGAATGTTATAAGGTAGGGTAATTTATCTCAATATAAACCTTCCGAAGTTTCATCAGTGCAAATATTCAATATGCTTGGAGTAGAGGTAGCACAGACGCCCTCGTCTGTGAATTATATGAAAAATACTCAGACGGGGGCGTCTGAGCTACTAAGAATTGATGTATCACATTTGCCCGCGGGTGTGTATTTCATCAAAATTGTTGGTTGCAATGGAGCTTGCTCCATTGTCGAAAAATTTGTGAAGATGTGATTTAGCTGAAAGTTATTGAGTTGAATGTAAAAGAGTTAGATGTCCTTCACTTCGCAAGTGTCGGACATCTTGCTTTTTGAATTTTGTAAAAAAATAAAATTTTATTTGTATAATATTCGGAAATTTCTTATTTTAGCAATATGATAATGGTAACAAGGAAAAAAAATGATTTTGGCTGGGAAATATCATAAACTTCATTGTAACATTGCCCTATCTCTTGGGGCAAATATATATCTTTTTGCCATTTTGTTATCTGCATATTTAAAACGCTTTATCTCTCCTTTATTACTTCTTCAACAGAAAAAGATTTTTTGTTTAATAAATTTTGCCTCAACGAATTCTCAACGAATTCTCAACGAAAAGAACGTACACAAAATTAAAATATTTATTTTATTTGAGGAGCTTAAAATTCCCGGAATTACGATTTAGCGGCAGATAAGATTTACAAAATATAAATTTATTGTCTGTCGCAAAAATTGGATGGTTCTGGACTTCTTAAAAAATAAACAGAAGTATGTTCTATGAATTTTTGACAATTTCTTATGTGAAATTGTTGAGCTAATAAAAAATAAATATTTGGGAAAAATTTTGGAGAATTTTTAAATGAAAAAAATGTATTTAAAATTTCTATCAGTATTATTCTTATATTCAGCTATTGCTTGCTCAGGGGATATTAACAATTCTACTGATTTCAATATCGATAAAAATCTACCCAATTTATTTTACGATACATTAGGAGTAAGTTTCCCATTAAACCCATACGACTCAATTGGATTAATTCATAATAACGGGTTAAATTATATTAGCAATAATATTTCTTCTCTAACTTGTCAAAACCATCGATTAGAATTAGTTTCACTAATTTCGTATTCATTAGATTCATTAGGATACCAGTATAACATCAATCAAATAAATCAACAAGTTAATTTGATATTTGACAACCCAGGAATAGTTGAACTGGATTCAGTTACCTACTATTATTCATTTGAAAGAGATGTTGAAAGGCATTTATTAGATCTTATCGACATTTTCAGGAATCACAGTGATTCAACTAATATTAGTAGTTTGTTAATATTAATTAAAGATTGGGAATTTGATATAATTAACTCAAACTTATTAAGTACCTCACAAAAGGAACAACTTTTGGTTGGCGGGGCAGTAGCTCGTTATTCTATGGCATATTGGTATGATGTTGGATATGTTAATAGCGTAACAAATCCTTGGTATCATGAATTAAATTGTAATCAGTTTGAAAAAAATTCCTCAAAAATTGATAAAATTCAACTTTTTGGATTTTTTAATTGGCCTAAATGGGCAAAAGTTGTAGCAACTGCTGTCTCAGATGCTGTTGGGGCTGCAGCTGGTGTAGCTGCTGGTGCTGGTACTCCTGCTTCAGTTGGTCTTGGTATACAATATGGTGTTACAGCCTCAGGAGCAACGGCTGCACTTATGTGGATAAAAGGTCCTGGTGAATAATTAGCTTTTAAATATAATTATTAATTATTAATTATTATGTGATAAATTATAGAGTTTAGTTTCAATCAAATATTGGAGTAAAAGCATGAAGCAAAAAGCAAAATTGAATTTTTTCGGTTTAACTGTATTAAGTATTTTTCTGATTATAATATTTTCTAATCTTCTTATTGGAGAAGAAGTTGTTGAAAAAGAGGAAGATAATTTTGAACATATCGGGATAAGCCTTTATTCAGGATATTCATATAATGAAAATTCTGAAAAATTAATTCCTTTAGGTTTTACAATTGAAAATTTACTCAGGGAAAGAAGTGGATTTTTCTTCTCATTATTATATGATATTTCGCTCTTAGGAGGGTTTGATAAAGCTAAAGACCTTTTCATATTTAATATAAATATGGGCTTAAGAATGAGTTTATCAGAAATGGAAAAGTTCCGTATTTACTTTGATGTTCTTACGGGTTTAACACATTTAAAATTTCCTGATATTGAAGGTACAAATTCAGGATTAAATTCCAAAGTCTCAATGGGTTTTCAATATGATTTTATTGGTTTGGAATTATCCGGAATGCACTATAATTCAAAAATAATGTCCTATTCATTTGCAAATATTGGTTTAAGGATTTTCTTGAGATAGAATCAAAAGGCATTGTTTAAATTGTGCCATACCTAAACGGGTGTGGCACATCTTGTTTTTGGAATTAATCCGCTAAATCTTTTAATCTGAATTATCCTTGATTATGACGTCAAATAAAACTTCCGAAGTTTTCAAAACTTCGGAATTTTAAGAATTGAATTGTAGTGATAGGGCTTGCCCTGTCCACAAAACGCATTTATGTATCTCATTTGCCCGCAGGAGTGTATTTCATCAAAATTGGCAATAAGGTAGAAAAATTTGTGAAGATGTAGAAAGTCAAATTTTTGAAATTTGGAAAGAGGAATATGTTGAATCAGATAAAAAATCCTTGTAAATATAAAATTTGCAAGGATTTATTGTTTATATTTGCGGAGAGGGAGGGATTCGAACCCTCGGTAGCGGATGTTACCACTACGTCGGTTTAGCAAACCGGTGCATTCAGCCTCTCTGCCACCTCTCCGTGATATTTGGCTGAATTAAGTTTACAAAAATAACGTTTTTTTTTCAAATGTCAAAATATTATTTTCAATTAAAGAAAATTTTAAAAATTAACCGGACTTGAAATCTCTTTGAGCTTTTCAGATAATCTGGTATTATCCGATGCTAAGTTGTAATATTTGGTAGCAGGAGGTATAAATTTTTGCTTGACTGCAACTTTTTTGAATTCACCTACCGGAATTTTTAATTTTTTTAGAATAGTGTTATTATCAAAAATCAGGTTAAAAGAATTGTTTAAGTGTCCATTGCCTAAATACAAATTCTCGAGACGTCTGTCGAGATTATTCATTAAATGCTTATTGTCCCTCAGAATTATGGCAGATTTGGAATTATGTATCTTATCGTCGTAAAAAGCCAGAACGCGTGCAGGCTCATCCTCATAAACAATTACAGGTGTTCCAATTTTTACAGATTCATAAAGAGTGTTGCCATCCTCACGGGATATCCTTACGCAACCATGTGATGACGGGCGTTTACCAAGATATTGATAATAACCGCTACCACTGAGTCCATGAAAGCCAATATTGCCATTAAAACCAATCCAATTAATAAGCTCGGCATTGTTAAACTGTCGGGATATTCCAAGTCTGATTTTAGATTGTACAGTAAAAATGCCCGTTGAAGTTTTGATTCCTTTCGCAATATTTTCAGTACCTGATGAAATAGGGAATGCGACTGCTGTATCACTTCTGCGATAAAGTGTTGTCAGTTGATTCTTCAGGCAAATATCAATATATTCATCACCATGAATGAAAATTGTATCTTTTTTTGGTAAGAAAACGTCATGATATTCAATTTCAGGTATTAAAATATGTAAATGACGGGAATAGTCCTTAGCTTTGTTAACGGACTGCCCTGCCGAAATTAATCCGAAACCGAATAATATCAGTATAATAAATAATATTCTATTATTTTTCTTCAAAATCTCAATTATATAATCATTAAAACATCAAATGGTATATCAAATATTGAACCAGTTTATTAAAATTTGGAACTTCAAAAATAATAAAATTTTGGGTAAATAAAGTGATAATTTTATTATTACAATTAAAAAGCCCTTTGATTAAGCTTATAATATGCTAACCAAAGAGCTTCACAATTAGTAAATCAAATTAATATTTGTTACTGAGCTACGCTAAACCTAACAAGTGCACTATTAGTAGCTTCAATTTTATATACAGGTATCTTTGAAAAAACAAGATCAACAACTATTTCTTGTTCAGGAGTTTCTGAATATACTAAACCAACATTATCAGCATAATATGTTTTGGAATTAACTTCGAATTTCAGGTCAATGTTCTGACCTAAATAATTAATTTTACCTGTGTAAGAAATTTTTGATGTAAATTCCTGACAACTGTAATTTGTAGCTCCCACACTTTTGTTAACCATTCCGCCTTTCTGACCTGTTACTTTAATAACGCCATTAAGTGTAGTAGTGGTTCCTCCTAAATCAACAGGTACATTGTCAACATTAAATGTAAACATTTCCCATGAGTTAGTTTTGTCATCTGCTATTACAACCCAGTCCTGAGGTAAAATTTCTGCTGGGATTAAAGCAAGTATATCTGCGGGTAAAAGCTCCGAAGGAAGGGAGTATAACTTAGAGTCCTGACTGTATCTGAAGTATGATTCTCTAAGTTGTCCGCCGGTATATACATTATACTTTGAAGCAGTTTGACCTTTGACAGTTTCAGTACCTGAAATAGCAACAGAATCAGTCGCAGTAGCTGTTTGACCATCATTTACATAAGTTCTTGTGTAAACCCAGAAAGAATTATTCGTTGCTGGGAACAAATTCTTTTCTTTTGAAGGTGTGTTTGAATCTTCAGAACATGAACTGATTATACCACCTGCAAATACAACTAATGCTAAAAATAGCATAAAATTTTTCATTGTGATAACTCCATTAATAATTTGAATACGTAATAATACTAAAACGCTACAATATTAAAAATGTTGCATGAAACAAAATTAAAATTTTATAAATTTATGATTGTATCCATCTATAGATAATATATAAAAGCCATTTTGATAATTTTCAATATTTATCTCGAAATACGAACTTTCAATAATGCCTTTATATATAATTTGTCCAAGAAGATTGATAATTTTTATATTCAAGTTTCTATCTATATTTTCGATTTGAATCAGATTTTTATTATTGAAAATCATGAAATTTCCATTTTGATTATTGATAGCATTAGGTTCTTTTGGACTAACATTTCCGTTTCTTAAATGATTATTTTGAAACATCAGCCATTCATCGTTGGCTGGCGCATTAGTAGAAACGCAAAATCCGGCACCATAATTTTGCGAAAAGTCAGGATAATCTGTTGTTCCGCCAACTATGAAAACATCTTTCAAACCATCTCCATCCATATCACCTATTACAGGTGCATGATTCATATCAAGTGGTCTTCCGTAATATTCAGCTAAATCAATGTCCCAAATTAAGTTTCCGCTTGTACCTTCAACAGCTGAGAGTAAGCCTTTTGAAGAGCTAAAAACAATATCTTTCAGATTATTTCCGGTCATATCAGAAAGTGCAACACCTCTGAATGAATGAGCATAATCAGGTATTACATAATTCCATTTTTCGCTTCCATCATGATTAAGGGCAATTACTCTGTTATGACTTGTAAAAACTAACTCGCAATTATCATCTCCATCAATATCTCCGATAGATACCGGTGAACCGATATATAAAGGAGATTGGTATGTCCATTTGATGCTGCCGTCTTTGGAATTTAAAGCCCAAAGAGTACCACCGTAATCTCCAAAAATTATGTCATCCATTCCGTCTTTATCTAAATCCGTAATACCGAAACCATGATATACAACACCATTAAGCTCTCTGGTCCAAAGCAGTTTCTGGTCAAAACCACGATATGCAAAAACACGATGCTTTTCTTCGAAACTCCAGTTTGCAACAACGAAATCAGATAATCCATCACCATCTATATCAATAATAGTAGGTGCTGTCTGAATCCAAGAGTTAGGGTCAACTTCCTTGTCCCAAAGTTTTTCGCCAGTTAACGCATCAATCGCAACTACAAATCCACCAAACTGACCATGCAAAATCTCAAGCTTGCCGTCACCATCCAAATCTGCAATAACGGGTGGAGAATCGCTACCACGAGTATTAGTTATCCATTTGATTGTGCCATTCTGAAGGTCGAAGCAATAGGTTTTAGGTGTGCATGAGCTTGCTACAATAAGCTCAGGATAGCCGTCATCATCAACATCATAAATAAGTGGAGCAGTGTCGTTACAACCTTCTGCTGACTCACCTGTGAAAAATTTCCAAACCAATTCTCCGGTTTTTGAATTAACAACATAGATATTTCCATCATTACGGTAACATCCGAAGGATATATAATATGCATTCTCACCGCTAATATACTCCATCGCTGACATCCCGAAGCAGGAATCATCAGTCTCAAAAATCCATTTTACATCTGCTGCATTTAGATTTGTAATTGAAAAGAGCATCAAAAGAATATGTGGCAAATACTTCATAACAACTCCAATATGATAAAAACTTTTTGTTAATAGTTTTAAAAGATAATTTATTGTAATTTAACATAATCTAATTTTGATTAAGTTTAAAATTTTGATTACTTTTGTAAAAGTAATTCGGAGAGGTGGCAGAGTGGTTGAATGTGGCGGTCTCGAAAACCGTTGTACGGGCAACTGTACCGAGGGTTCGAATCCCTCCCTCTCCGCACTTGAAATTATTAAGTTCTTGTAATTGAATAGGTTGCAAGGATTATTTATTTTTTTACTAATTTCTCCAACTATATTTTGTATTATTGACTACCTCTTGGAAGTAGTTTAATATCATTGAGTATTTTGCTATAAGTATTTGAAAATTAATATCATAATCTTTTTTGAATCAATCAATTATTATTTTATAAGACTTGTTGTCCTTTTTCATATCATGATTTTCTTACAGATTCTACTTCTTCGGTTATTTCATCATAAGTTAGAGAATCATTTTTTGTTGTCTTGAGCAATGCCTCAAATCTATCAAAAATCAATGATTTTTTGAGCTCATTAAAAATATAAAACCTATAATCATAATCCTGCAGATTGATTATTCTTAGAAGTTCATTTCTATCTATTTCTGGTACTGAAGATGCCATATAATTAATCTAAATTGAATTAGTTCATATAACTATTTAACGAAAAGTAATAATTAATATTTATAAATTTGAAAAATAATTCAAATTTTATAAATAATTTTTGGAGAATATCATAAGTCTTATTATATTCGCTAAAGTTAAAATACAATTTTAAATATTTATGATAAAATATCTAACATATTATTTTAAATACTGCACAGGTATCAGGTATCAGGTATCAGGTATCAGGTATCAGAGCCTTACTAAATTCTTCAACTCAGAATAAAAAGCAAAAATATATAAATACAATCTCCAACAATTATAATCAAACTTTAGCAAATAAATTGCGAGGTTGCTTATGATTGTCCGTTAAGAGTGGTGGATAAGCCGCAATTAATGTATCCGTCACTATAAAAAATTATTTTTCACAAATACTTATGGTAAATAATATGTATAAAATAATAATTGTAATCATATCAATTTCGATAGTGATGTCTTGTTCTGATACTTCTACAAATAATCAAAAATCGAGTACACAAGACGATTTTCAACCAATGAATATTGTTGCTGGCACCATGTCGTCTCCAACAAGAACTTATAAGAAAGCTATTCGAGATTGCGAAACACCCAAAAGAGATTGTTTTGATGATGTAATTGTCACAGCTCCTAAAGAAATTTATTTTGATGAGCTTGATAATCGTATAGTTAATCAAACTACTGATGTATTCTTTAGCGCAAGTGGCAACTATCTAGAAATTTTTGAGAATTTTTCTGGTCCCGCACTGCTTGATTTACGTAATGGTATCACAACCATGAGTAAATTAGATTTCGGTTCTGGTGTTAGAACTTATTATATCCATTTTCTTGGATATCCTGATTCTACCCCAGACTATTCAGCATTTTACTAATACAAATGGGTACTGTCCATTTTGGGCAGTACCTTTTCTATAATAAATTATTAAAGTTAGATGAGATTATATCATTTTTTTTCTGTGTATATAATATTTTTATTTTCATGTAGTTCAGATAGTTCCAATGAGATTAATTTTGAATATGAAAAGACGTTCTCTATCAGTATTAGTGATACAACTGATTCTCAGCCAAATAAGATTTCCTATTACTATGATTTAAAATCAAAGCAAGAATATTTAGTTAATTACAATGCCGATTTTGATATAATTGAGTTATATAGTATCAAATATTTTAATTTAAATTATGTTATTCATTTGAATTTCAAAGCAAAAGGTATATTCATTCATAATCTTGACTCAATTTTTTGTATATCTAAATTTAATGACTCAATTTTCTTAATAAATACAAATTCAGAAATTTTACAAAGTTGGGATATTAATGAAATTCTATATGTACCTGAAGGTAAATATGTCACTGAATATAATATTAATGAACAGATGTATTTAATTGATAATAACTTAATTATTAAAATTGGTTTGGATGGATACCCGTTTGAACATTATAAAGCATATACTTTGTTAAATTTTAATATTGTTAGTCAACAACATAATAAGTTGGTAAAATATCCAATTGAAATTTCAAAACAAGATGACCCTGGTTTAATTTCGAAATCTTATTGTGAAAGCAATGGTTGCATTGTTGTAATTTTTAGTGATGATCCTACAATTTTTAAGTACGATAAAATTGGAAATTTAATTAGTTATAAAATTATTAAAAGCAAGTATATTCAGGAATTTTCTAAATATGATACAACTTTAGGAAAGAAATTTAGTTATAATAATAAACATCAAATTATGAAGCCAGAGTTCTTTAAAATATTATATGACAATTATAACAAAGTATTTTATAGAATTAATAAACACAAGCAAGAATTTGAAGTGAATGGAATAGTTAATGATTACTACGATTGTAGTTGGTCAATATCAATTCTTGATAGCAACCTAAATTTGATCTACGAACAATTATTTCCTCCAAAGAATTTTTATTTTTTGAATACCTTCGTAACAAAAGAAGGGTTGATTATTTCAAATAACAATCCAAACAATCCTAATTATGATGAAAATTATTTTTCATTTTCACTATTCAAATTAATGAAAAGAATCAAATGAAATTTAGTTTAATTTTGCTAATTTTAATGTATTTTTCCATCATGTCAGCTTGTAACAATCCAAGCAATCAACTTATTGAAGAATATTTAAAAAAAATGGAAATAGATATTTCTTATGGAAACAAATACATCATTATACAAACTCAATACTGCAAACCTTGCCAAAATGAATTATTAACAAATATGTTAGCTAATCGAATATGCTTAGATGAATATCAAATAATAATTGTTAAAAGTACAAAAATTTTAGATGCTGATTTTAAGAATTTTATAAATACAATTAATGTTATTGTAGATGAAAAATCTGAATTTAATAAATTGAATATTTATCCATTTGAAAACATTCTAATAATAAGAGAAAACGAAGATTTTATTATTCAGCCCTTTGATGAAAACTGTTTATCTAAATTATGTAACTAATCATCATAATCAATGACGACATCATCAGTCAGAGGGTGTGCCTGACAGGTCAGAACGTAACCTTCTTCAATCTCCTCATCAGTAAGAGAATCACGCTCATCCATATACACTTTGCCTGAAATAAGTTTTGCGCGGCAGGTTGAGCAAGCACCAATCTGACAGGAGAACGGCGGGTCCTGACCTTCACGTTGAGCGGCTGTGAGAACAGTTTCATCCGGCTCAACAAGAAATTCAATTTCTTCGCTGTAAAGAATTATTTTTACTTTGCGGGTGATAATTTCATCATTAGAATCAAGCACGATATTTTCATTTCCTTCATCAGGTGATGTTTGGGTGATAGTAAAAATTTCCTTATGAATCTGATAAGAAGCAACTTTCAGGTTACGGAGTGCGAGGTCGCTTGTTTCCATTAATCCCTGCGGTCCGCAAATAAAATAATGAGCTTTAAATATTTCATTTCCGGCATTTTCAGATATGTACTTTTCGATGAAATCACTGTTTAATCTGCCTTTTTCTCCGCTCCAGTCCGCAGTCGGCTGACTTAATATATTTGTGAGGTAAAATCTGCCGGAATATTTTTGCGACAATTCACTTAGCTGACCGGCAAAAATGATGCTTTCCTCAGTTCTGTTCTGATATAATAAATATACTTTGCTGTTTGATTCAACCGCAAGTATTGTTTTCAAAATTGACATTAATGGGGTTATTCCGCTACCTGCACCAATCAAAAAGTATGAATTGCTGCTTTCGGGGTTCAGGTCAATCGTAAAATTGCCTAATGGTGGCATAATTTCAAGCATATCACCAATTTTAAGAGTTTCATTGATATAGCGGGACACTATTCCGTCATCAACTTTTTTTACGGTGATTGAAAGTTTATTATCTGTAACAGGACTTGTGCAGATTGAGTAAGCACGGCGGTTTTCGCTACCGTTTACAGGTACTTTCACAGTTATATACTGCCCGTGTTTGTAGGCAAATTCACTTTTTATTTCACTTGGAACATCAAATGTTATAGTTAAAGTATCAATTGTTTCACGAACTAAATCGCTGACTTTTAAAGAATAAAATTTTAATGCCATTTTTCAAATATATTTAAGTTTAAAATAATCCGAGTTCTAAAGCAGCCGCATCACTCATCATTGACTTATCCCATGGAGGATTGAATGTCAGAATTACTTTTGCATCCGTAACACCTTCCACTTCTTTTGTTCTCATTTCCACTTCTCCGGGTAGCATCCCTGCTTCAGGGCAAGCCGGAGATGTAAGTGTCATCAGAATGACTGCTTCATTTTGTGCAGTAATGCTGATATCGTAAATCAACCCTAAATCATATATATTTACAGGGATTTCAGGGTCAAATACCGTCTTGATTTTCTCGACGATTCTATCTTCAAGTTCCTGAGGTGATAAATTTTCACTCATAATAATCTAGTTTAAATTAGTTTCGGTTATTGCAACTTTGTTGCTGTTTTCAAGTGCCTGAATCATTGTATGCCAAGCCAGACTTGCACATTTTACACGTGCAGGAAATTCTCTCACACCGCAGAATACAGCCATTTTTCCAAGTTCTAAAGTATCAAGTTGTACAGACATATCCGAAGTAACAATTTTGTGAAATTCATTAAATAGTCCTTTTGCTTCATCAATTGTTTTGCCAACAACCAAGGTAGTCATAATTGAGGCAGATGCTTTCGAAATAGCACAACCTGAACCATTAAATTTTAAATCCTTTACAACACCGCCATCTAAAACTGCAAAAACATCTATTTGGTCGCCACATAAGGGGTTATGCCCGGCTGCATAATTAGTACATTGTTTCAATTCTCCGAAGTTTCTCGGATTCTTGTTATGGTCTAAAATTACCTGCTGATATAGTTCTCTAAGTTCGTTCATTATTATCTATTTAAACATTTTAATAACATTAATTAAAGAATTATGTAAAACGTTTATCTCATCGGTAGTATTGTAAAATGAGAATGAAGCTCTTGATGTTGCAGGCACTCCAAATCTTCGCATAAGTGGCTCAGTGCAATGCTGTCCGGTTCGGATTGCAATACCATCCATATCCACCATTGTACCAATATCATGCGGATGAATATCCTCCAAAACGAACGATATTACCGCAGTTTTCTTTTTCGCTGTGCCGATAATTCTAAGTTCAGGTATCTCGGTTAATAATTTTGTTCCGTAATCAAGAAGATGATTTTCATAATCAATTATCGCATCAAGTCCAATTGAGCGAATATAATTCAGTGCTTCCGCAAGTCCAATAGCCCCTGCAATATTTGGAGTACCGGCTTCATATTTATAAGGCAAATCATTGAACGTAGTCTTTTCAAAGCTGACTGTTCTTATCATGTCACCACCTGTCTGATATGGCGGCAATGATTCGAGTAATGCCCTTTTACCGTATAGTACACCAATACCGGTCGGAGCATAAATTTTATGACCCGAGAAAACAAGAAAATCGCAATCCAATTCACGAACATTAATATTTGAATGGTGAATTGACTGCGAAGCATCAATTAACGTAAGAGCATTATATTCTTTTGCTTTAGCAATAATTTGCTCAATAGGATTAATTGTGCCAAGTGTATTTGAAATATGAACTACTGAAACCAATTTTGTTCTGTTACTTAGTAATTTTTCATATTCTTCAAGAATTAAATCACCATTATCATCAATTGGAATGACCTTCAACACAATACCTTTTTCCTCGCGAAGTATCTGCCATGGGACAATATTTGCATGATGTTCCATGTGAGAAATGATGATTTCATCGCCCTCTTTTAATCGCTTTCCAAGAGTACCCGCAACAAGATTTATTGATTCAGTTGCTCCGCGTGTGAAAATTATTTCTTCAATTGAATCAGCATTAATATAATCCTTTACTACACTGCGGGCATTCTCGTAAGCATTTGTTGATAATTGACTTAACTTATGTACACCTCGATGAATGTTACTATTGTATTCACGATAATACTTATCCATTGCCTCAATCACACGATTGGGCTTCTGTGTGGTTGCAGCATTGTCAAGATAAACCAATGGTTTACCGTTTACTATACGGCTCAGTACAGGAAAATCTTTTCTTATTTCTTCTACTTTAAACATTCTGTAACTTCTTATTAATTATAAATATTACCGAGTTTATCCTCAATTCTTGCAAGGATTAATTCTCTTAATTCATCAATTTTTATTTCTGCAATTACTTCAGCCACAAATGCGTTTAGAAGCATCACTTCTGCCATCTTCTCCCCTATTCCGCGTGCCTGAAGGTAGAATTTCGAGGTTTTATCCAATGCACCTGAAGTAGCACCATGACTACATTTCACATCATCAGCATATATTTCAAGTTCCGGCTTCGTGTTAATAGTGGCATTCGGAGATAACAGAACATTTTTATTTGACTGATAAGCATTAGTTTTCTGGGCATCACGGCGAACCATAATTTTACCGTTAAATATTCCTGATGCTTTATCAAATAAAATACCCCGGTAATTTTCATTGCTGAAACAATGTGGTTTAGCATGGTCAACAAATGTATGATTATCAATTAATTCATTATTGCTGCCAATGAAAATTCCATAATAATGAGTTTCAATATTTTCATCATCAAGAACAGCTCTTAAATCGTTTCTTGTAAATTTCCCATTTATTGAAACGGCTGCTTCATCAAAATGAGAATCCCTTTCCTGACGCGTTTGAGTATAATCAAAAGTATGAGAAAATTCAGTATCATCCTGAATTTTATAATAATTAAGATGTGAATTTTCTTCAAGGAAAAATTCTTTCACAATATTTTTCACACCAGCATTATTTCCAAGTGTATAATTTGTCTCAACAATTTTGCAGGATGAAGATTTCCTGCTAACTACTAAAATTCTTGGATTAGTAAGAACTCCACTATGTCTTGCATCCGTAATGTTGATAATTTGTATCGGCTTTTCAATCACTTTGTTTTTTTCAATATCAATAACCAAAACGCCGTTGCTCAATGCTGAATTAACACTCGCAAATGGATGCCCGCTATTATGAGTCAAACTACCGTAGTATTTTGCATATTCACCAATGCCTTTATTAATTGTAGTATTCAGATACTCAATTTTCACACCATCAATATTGCCAATATCTGATAATTCTTTGGAATATTTACCATTTACAAGTATTATTTTATGCGAATCAAGTTTTGAATAGTATAGCGAATTTAAGTCAATTCCAGTTAAATCACTAATTTCATTTGATACAGTTAAATCTAATTTATTTAAAAATGTGAGATTTGTATATTTCCAGTTTTCCGATTTCAAAGTTGGCAAACCCTGAACAAAGAATGATGAAAATTCTTCTTTTCTGGCAAGGTTAATTTCTGAACCGCTGCTGCCATTGAAAGAATTTTGCATTTTCTCAAATTCAGTTTTAATCATTGACTTAAAATCAGATTTTAATTCTGAGTTATTCATTTTATTTAATTTCCTACTAAATTATAATTCATTAATATGGTCTTTAACCCAGTCGTAGCCAATTTCTTCAAGTTTAAGTGCTAATTCCTTATCGCCTGTTTTTACAATTCTTCCGTCCACCAAAACGTGAACAAAATCCGGAACAATATAATTAAGCAATCTTTGATAATGTGTAATTACAACAAAAGCATTTTCGGAATTTCTGAGTTTATTCACACCATTTGAAACAATTTTAAGAGCATCAATATCAAGTCCCGAATCAGTTTCATCCATAATCGCTAATTTTGGCTCAAGCATAGCCATCTGGAAAATTTCATTACGTTTCTTTTCACCACCCGAAAATCCCTCATTAACAGAACGGCTAAGGAATGACTGCTCAATTTCCACAAGTTTGGCTCGCTCTCTCATAAGTTGTAAGAAATCCATCGCATCAAGTGGCTCTAAGCCGCGATACTTACGAATTTCATTAACCGATGTTTTGATGAAATTTGCATTAGACACACCCGGAATTTCCACCGGATATTGAAACGCAAGAAAAACGCCTTCTCTTGCTCTGTCCTCAGGTGATAAATCAAGTAAATCTTTGCCAAGAAATTCAACTTTTCCATCAGTAACTTCATAATCTTCTTTTCCGGCAAGAACCGATGCAAGAGTGCTTTTTCCGGAGCCGTTCGGTCCCATAATTGCATGAACTTCACCCGGATTAACTGTAAGATTCAAACCATGCAGAATCTCAGTCCCATTAATATTTGCTTTTAAATTCTCAATTTTAAGTAATGCCATTTTAAATTTATTTCCTATATTTTTTAATTTCTTAATTTAATTCCTGTCACACTGAGCGTAGTCGAAGTGTGGTTTTTCAGTCTTCGACTACGCTCAGACTGACAAACTTACTTTAAACTACACAAAACTTGTCACACTGAGCGTAGTCGAAGTGTTGTTTTCCAGTCTTCGACTACACTCAGACTGACAATATATTTTCTTAGCCAACACTGCCTTCAAGACTTATCGCCAATAATTTCTGAGCTTCCACTGCAAATTCCATAGGGAGCTGATTCAGTACTTCCTTTGCATATCCATTTACAATCAATGCCACAGCATCTTCAGTTGAAATTCCTCTTTGATTTAAGTAGAAAATTATATCTTCAGAAATCTTTGATGTAGTTGCTTCATGCTCCACAGTAGCGGATTTATTCTGTATTTCAAGATATGGGAAAGTATGGGCGCCACACTTATCACCAAGCAATAGCGAATCACATTGTGAAAAATTGCGTGCATTTTCAGCATTTTTGGTTACTTTCACAAGACCGCGATAGCTGTTGTCACTCTTTCCGGCTGAAATACCTTTCGATACAATACGGCTACGGGTATTTTTGCCAAGGTGAATCATTTTAGTGCCGGTATCTGCCTGCTGCATATTATTTGTCATTGCAACTGAATAAAATTCACCTACTGAATTATCACCCTTTAAAATGCAACTCGGGTATTTCCATGTGATTGAAGAACCGGTTTCAACCTGCGTCCAAGATATTTTAGAATTTTCACCTTCGCAAATGCCACGTTTTGTAACGAAATTATAAATTCCGCCTTTTCCTTCCTTATCTCCCGGATACCAATTCTGAACTGTTGAATATTTAATTTCTGCATTTTTGTGTGCCACAAGTTCAACAACTGCTGCGTGTAGCTGATTTTCATCACGCATAGGTGCTGTGCATCCTTCGAGGTAACTGACATATGAACCTTCATCTGCAATTATGAGAGTTCTCTCAAATTGACCTGTGGACTGTGCATTGATACGAAAATATGTTGACAGCTCCATCGGACAGCGAACACCTTTTGGAATATAAACAAATGAACCATCGCTGAATACAGCTGAATTGAGAGCTGCATAATAATTATCTGTTGTTGGAACCACGCTCCCAATATACTTTTCAACAAGTTCCGGATGTGAATGAACGGCCTCACTGATTGGGCAGAAAATAATTCCCATAGCACTCAAGGTATCTTTAAAAGTAGTTGCAACCGAAACACTGTCCATTACAGCATCAACTGCAATACCCTGCAATCTCTTTTGTTCTGTAAGCGGAATACCCAATTTTTCGTAAGTTTTCAAAATCTCGGGGTCAACTTCGTCTAAATTTTTTGGAGTAACTTTTTTCTTAGGTGCTGCATAATAATATGCATCCTGATAATCAATTTTCGGGAAATTAACTTTAGCCCACGCGGGGTCTTTCATCGTCAGCCAGTGACGATATGCTTTTAGACGCCAGTTAAGCATAAATTCAGGTTCATTTTTCTTTGCAGAGATAAACCTGACAATATCTTCATTCAGACCTTTTGGAGCGTATTCCTGCTCAATATTAGTAACAAAACCATACTTATAGTCATTGTTAGCTAATTCTTCGAGCAGTAATTCATCTTTATCTTTAACTTCTTCTGACATTATATAACCATTTTTTAAATTAAACTTTCAATATTAATTAATTTTTTGTGATTTCCATTCACGGAAAATTTATTCAAATCTCCGGAAACAAAATCTTTTAAAGACGTTTTAATAAAAATATTATCTATCAGTTTTTGAATTTTATGCATCGGGTCTTTTATTACGCACATATCATTACGCTGACATTCATCTTCATTTCCATTCAGACAATCAACTATTCTGATTCGCTCATCAGTTGCATTGATAATCTCCATCAGCGAGATTTCATTTGGAACTTTGGATAGGAGATATCCACCTTTCACACCCTGATGAGACTCCAATAAGCCAACCTTCATTAGTGCCTGCATAGTTTTCGACAAAAACTCAAATGATAAACCAAGCCGATTTGCTATTTCCTTAGCATTAAGCTTTTCACCAGGATTTTCAGCTAAGTATTGCATAGCCAAAATCGCATATTCCGCCTTTTTCGATAATTTGAGCATTTTAATATAATTTGTATCACAATCATAAACCATGACGAAATCAAAATCAGACTATTGTAGTCGTATTTTAAAAATTGAGTAAAATTAAAAAATATTGCAATTCAATTTCAGTTTATTAAATTGACAGAAATAGTCAGCCGTCAGCATTGTTGTATAATCTTTCCAAAAAAATACAGAAATAATAAGCTATCTGCCTAAAGTCTCTTTCAATGTTTTGTAGTTTATTTGCATTTTAGGTCTATCAGCAGGAATTTCCCTCAACGGATCGCATGGTTTGAGTGAATCGAAACATTGATTTGGCAAAGATTGGTATAGTTTAGTACCTTCCGTTTTCCAATTAATCATATCATCAGATACATCTTTGACAATTTTTGCTGGATTTCCAACAACAATTTTTCTATCCGGCACAATCATACCAGCCGGAACAAAGCACAAAGCTCCAACTATACATTCATCACCAATAACTACATTGTCCATAACTACAGCATTCATTCCGATTAGTGAATTTCTTCCTATTATTCCACCGTGGATAATTGCTCCATGTCCGATATGTGCAGATTCTTTCAATCTTACTGTTACCCCCGGGAACATATGGATAATGCAGTTCTCCTGCACATTACAGCCGTCTTCAATCATAATCTCCCCCCAATCACCTCTGATTGCCGCACCGGGTCCAACATATACATCTCTTCCGATAATCACATTGCCGATTATAGAGGCATTTGGATGTATAAAACTACTTTCATGAATAACAGGCTTAAAAGCATTAAATTCAAATATATTAGGCATAATTTTTCCTTAACAATTATTTCTGTAAATTATTTAAAAAATAGAGTCAGTTTTGTTAAATATGACCAATAGTATAATAATAGTATTAAAATAACGTTTGTAGTATATTGATAGTATAAATATTTTAAATAAATTAATTTTTGAAAAATAAGTATTTAAAAATAAATTGGAGTTTTAATAAAATGAAAAGATTCAAACAGCATTTAAGCCTTGTAATTTTATCATTTCTTTTTGTAACTGCTGCATATTCACAAGTCCCTCCCACTTTAATCAGCCCTGCAAATTTTAATTATTGCGTCGGAAAGAATATTAATTTCCAGTGGACAGAGGTTCCAAATGCAGTTTCATATAAGCTGGAGGTTTCAACAAATCCTGAATTCAGCAATTTGATTGCAAATCTATCAGAACTCGAAGAAACTAACGCAAATGTAGAGTTGCCGAATTGGAATTCAGAATATTACTGGAGAGCAACTTCTGTATTTGCGAATAACAACACAGGGGTTTCTGACCCATGGAATTTCAAAACTAAACTTGAGCCACTTACTTTGGTTTCGCCTCAGAATGGTGTATTGTGTCAGGATACAACGATAACATTTCGCTGGAATCAAGCTGATGCTGAATTTTACAGACTAGAAGTATCCGATACTCAGGATTTTGACTCTTTAATTTTCAGCAGAAATACAATTGTTGATACATTTTTCACTCTAAGACTTGCTGAATACAGTAAGACATATTATTGGAGAGTGTCTCATAAAAAAGCAACTTGTGAAAGTGATTTTTCTGCTGTTTGGCATTATACGACTAAACTGGCACCACCGGCACTGACTTTCCCTGAAAACATGTCATTCGGTGGAGATATATTCAGCAGCGAGCCGTTTTCTGTTGAGTTTAATTGGAGAAGTATTGGTCAGACAGCTGTTTATGATTTTCAAATATCCTCATCACAGAATTTTGCAGATACTTTGGCTGAATCTTATGGTTTAAATGATACACTCAAGTTTTTAGAATTACCTGAGGACTATAACGCTACTTATTACTGGAGAGTCAGAGTTAATCATGAAGGATGTCTCAGCTACTGGTCTGACTCTTTCTCGTTTAAAACTCCGTACCAGATTACAACACTCGAATTGCCTGCTAATGCAGCAACATGTGTGAGCATGCAAAACACATTTTTTAATTGGACTGCCGTCGAAGGTGCTTCCGGATATAGGATTCAAGTTTCAGATTCAGAGAATTTCGAGAATATTTTAATTGACAGCACTGGAATTAATAACAGTCAAATTTCGCTGAATTTGAATCTTCCATTGAAGCAGCATTTTTGGAGAATCAAAGCTGTGGATAATAACAATTCAGGTTTTTGGTCATCTGCGTTTTCGTTTGTTACGACACAAAGACCTCCGGTTGTTGTAAGTCCTACAGACAGTACTTTAGGCTTGCAAAAAACTGTAATTTTGAATTGGGAAGATTTTGGCGAAAGTGCATTATATGACCTAAATGTATTTCAGGAAGTTTCTCAGGGCGAATACCTTACTTTAGTTGACACACTTGGTTTGGATTTGAATTCATTCGTTGTTCAGGTTCCTAATGATAATACTACTTACAAATGGCAGGTACGTGTTATCAGCAACGGATGTGTTGGCGATTGGACTAAATTACAAACGTTCAGAACATTGATTCCATCTCCGGTGCTTCTGAAGCCTGCAAATAATGAAACGAGGGTATCTGTATATCCGATTTTCGAATGGGAAGCAGTAGTTGACGCATTAAATTATGATATTGAAATTTCGAAGGACAGTACTTTTACAACAAAATTTCTAACTGACGAGCGGATTGAATCCCTTATATGGACTAAATCCGGTACTCAGTATGAAGAAAAAACCAGATATTTTTGGAGATTACGTGCAAGAAATAGCGATGGGGTAAGCCTTTGGTCAGCTCCTTTTGTTTTTACAACTGATGAACTTCCGGCAGATGCGCCGGTTATAATTTCTCCAAAGAATCGTGAATCAAAAGTCTTGATGAATCCAACTTTGGTATGGCACGCGGCTCCAAGAGCTATAAGTTATATTGTTACAATTGGTGAAGATGAATTTTTTGATAACATTTTCCTAAGTCAACAAATTGCTGATACTACCCTTGAAGTTATAGGTCTGGAAAGATTTACAAATTATTGGTGGAAAGTTCAGGCAATAGGAGCTGAAGAAGAAGGCAATACATCACTTGTTTATACATTCAGAACAAAGGACATAGCACCTGAGCAAATAGTCTCACTTATTAGTCCTGCAGATAATGCTACTTTTGAAAATCTTATAATAAGTATGCGTTGGTCTTCAGTCGAAAGAGCTCTTTCTTATGAGTTGCAAATATCTTCTACTCCGAATTTTGAACAAAATGATATTGTTCAGACGCACAGGAATGTCCAGGACACTAACAGAATAGTTTATGACCTTGAATATGATAAAGCATATTACTGGAGAGTGGCTGCATGGAACGAGGACGGACAGGCCGGCTGGTCTGTTGCACGCAGATTTAATACAAAATTGAACACTTCAGTAATCAATAACGATGATGTTGTTAATTCACATTTTGTGTATCCAAATCCCGCAATTGATAAAGCTGTAATCAATATTCACAGTTTAAGTGCCGTGAATGCAGATTTGAGAGTATTGAATATCATTGGAAGAGAGATTTTCAAAATTCAAAATATTGAACTTAATGCAGGCGAAAACTTAATTGATATAGATTTAAGTAAATTCCCTTCAGGGTTGTATATTTATTCAATACAAACTCCTTATGGAAATACAACAGGCAGAATCATAGCTAAATAATTATTTTGAAGTTTAAGTCTTTAGCTTGAAATTAATAATAAAACTTCAAAGGCGAAAGCGGGATATTTCAAAATTTAATTGAAAATATCATGTTTTCGCCTTATTTATTTTAATATTATTGATACAAATATAGCATAAACGACTATGTTTTAGTACTAATTATACATATACTTATTACTAGAATCATGTATTATATTAGAAAATTAGTAATATTGCTCTAACATTTTAATTGCTAATCCGAACAACTCTGATACTTAAGTTTAACAATATAATAATGCTATAAATTCAATATATTGAAACTTACTATTTCTGATTAATCAGCAATACATTTCGAGGAACAAACCAGACACCATAAAAGAACTATCGAATTCTATCTTACTTTGAAAGTAGTCATTGCAATTATAGCCATAAGCACGGCAATGATATAGAAACGTGTAACGATTTTAGATTCATGCCAGCCACTTTTCTCGAAATGGTGATGAAGTGGTGCCATTTTGAATAAGCGACGACCTTCTCCGTATTTTTTCTTAGTGTATTTAAAATATGAAACCTGAATTATGACTGACAGAGTTTCAGCAAAAAATATACCACCCAAAATCGGCAGAATAAATTCTTTTTTAATAAGTATTGCCAGCCCACCGATTGCACCACCCAAAGCCAGAGAACCTGTATCTCCCATAAAGACTTGTGCAGGATAGGAATTATACCAAAGAAAGCCAAGTGCTGCACCAACAAGTGCCGCTGCAAAGACTGTCAGCTCACCTGAATTGCGAATGTAAGTAATATTGAGATATTCTGAGAAATTTGCATTACCGGAAAAATACGCAATTACGGCAAGAGCAAGCGTTGCTATACCAACGGTACCGATAGCCAGACCATCGATACCATCTGTCAGATTTACGGCATTTGAGGTAGCAGTAAGTATGAATATCACAGCCGGAATATAAAATATTCCGAAGTCAAACATAAGATTTTTTTCAAAGGGTACGGTTGTTGATGTATTGAATTTAAGAAAGTCCGGTGAAAATGCTTCGGGGAAAAAGTAAATGGTACCACCAAGAATGAGTCCTATCAGTACTTGTCCTATAATTTTGTAGCGACCAATAAGCCCGTTAGGATATTTTTTTACTACTTTAAGATAATCATCAAGAAATCCTACAGCACCGAGCCAAGCAGTTGTAATGAATATCAAAATTATGAACATATTGGTAATATCTGCCCAAAAAAGTGTTGGCAACAGAACTGCAGTAAGCACAATAAGACCTCCCATGGTTGGAGTTCCGGCTTTTAGAGAATGGTTGCCTACCATTTGGAGCTCACTTTTTGCCTGCTCACCAATTTGATTTCTTTTAAGTCTTTTGATAATTAAAGGACCAAAAACAAAACTGATAATTAAAGCAGTGATTGCTGCAAGAGCCGCACGAAATGTAATATACTGGAATAATCCGAATCCCGGAGGGTCGAATAAATCACGAAGCCATAAACCGAAATAATATAGCATTATATGTTTATTTGATTTGTTATTTTTATAAAGTACAAATTTACGGATATTAATAGAAGTGTAAAAATGATTATTTAAAAATATGAAATTTTTTCTTATATTTTAAAAACTTTTCAGCCAATTTCCCAAAATCCAATAGCCAAATTCAGTAATAATTGATTCTGGATGATACTGAACAGCATTTATTAAATTATCCTTGCTTGAGTAAGACATAATGACATCATCGTCGGAAATTGCAGTAACGGTGAAGTCTTCCGGCAACTTTCTTATTGCCCATGAGTGGTATCTGCCGACATTAACCTGCGATGAAATATTATCATAAAGAGTCCCAAGAGAATATTTTAAGGTGCTACTGATTCCATGTCTGATTTTATCCAATCTGTAAATCTCAGCTCCAAAGTGTATTGCAATTGTCTGAAAACCAAGACAAACCCCCAATAGTGGAATATTTCTAAAACAATTATCAATAATTACGTTCATTTCAGGATATTCATAAGGAAGTCCGGGACCAGGAGATAGAACTATCCCGTCAAATTTGAATACATTGCAATTTGGTGATTCACGAACAGGAATAACAACCACTTCGGCTCCATTCTCTTCGAAAGCCTGTACTAAGTTATATGTAAACGAATCGTTATTATCTATGAGTAATATTTTTTTTTTAATTCCCATAAAAATCTATAATGTTTTGAACTGAGTTAAACCGTAGTAAAGTCATGAAACAGTATTAAATTATAATGATAATTCAGAAAAAACAGAAGTATTCAAACAGCCCCCATTTTCAGAAAAGAAGCCAGGGGGCTGCATTAGTTTAAACAACAAAAGGTAATTTGATAACTTCAGCTGAGAATTTTTTTCCTCTGGCTTCAATTTCAATGATGGTTCCCGGAGTTTTGAATTCTTTCGATACATACCCCATTCCAATCGCCTTATTTAGAGTTGGTGAAAGATTACCGCTTGTTACTTTTCCTATTTCATTATCACCTGAAAATATTTTGTAACCGGAACGTGCAATGAATTTATCAGCAGCAACAACGAAACCAACAAGATTTCTTGAGGGTTTATCTTCTTTCACTTTGGCAATTACCTCACTTCCATTAAATGCACCTTTTGCAAGTTTGGTAATCCAGCCCAATCCGGCTTCGATTGGATTAGTTGTTTCGTCAATATCATTTCCATATAAACAATACCCTTTTTCTAATCTTAGAGTATCGCGGCAGCCAAGTCCAACCGGTTGAATTCCGAATTCTTCACCCGCAGAAAATAGCTTATCCCAAACATCTTTTGCAACGGCATCATCACCTTTGAAGTAAAGTTCATAACCAAGCTCGCCTGTGTATCCGGTTCTGGAAATAATCATATCATATCCGGCTAACTTACCGGGCTTAAAGCTATAATACTTTAGCGCATCTTCACTAATATCTTCAACAGTGAGCTTTACAAGAGTATCTCTTGATGCAGGTCCCTGAACTGCAAGTAAATTTAATTCATCAGAAGCATTTTTAAGCTCAAGTGACATATTTTCTGCATTTTTGCTACACCAATTCCAATCTTTTTCTTCATTTGCTCCATTTACCACAAGCATATACGAATCTTCACCTGTTCTGTAAACCAACAAATCGTCAACAATACAACCGTTTTCATAACACATAGCTGAATACTGAACCTGACCAATTGTAAGTTTTGAAGCATCGTTTGTTGTAATCTTCTGCACAAATGCCAATGCGTCTTCACCGCTGACTTCAAATTCACCCATGTGTGATACATCAAAAACACCGACTTTTTCTCTTACACAATTATGCTCGGCTATGATGCCTGCAGAATACTGAATAGGCATAATAAATCCGGCAAATTCGACCATTTTTGCACTAAGGCTTTTATGGATTTCTGTAAATCTTGTTGTTCTAATCATGATTTCCTCATTTCAAAAAATAATTTTACTTTTTGTTCAAATTAAAAATATAAAATTAATCAAATTTTACTTAACTTCAATGAAATCTTTCATTGTATCGTATTTCTTATCTCCAATTCCTTTAATATTTTTTAATTCTGAGGGATGATTAAAGGGTTTTCGGTTTCTGTATTCGATTATTGCAATAGCAGTTTTCTCACCTACATTCGGAAGTTTCATAAGTTCAGCTTTTGATGCTGAATTTAAATTAATTTTCATGCCTTTTAATTTATCGGCTTTAGTTGCTTTGGAATCAGAAATAGTATTCCTTGAATTAGCTGTAGTTTCAATAATTAACGAATCACTTGCATTTTCTTGAAAAATTGCAGGATTATTCATTTCATCTGTGCCTACATATTTTTGACGGGATTGCTCGGCTAAAGAATCTAATATTCGAAATACTTCAGGATTTACTTTTGCACTTTCAGCATCAATCTGAAAACTTTGAATTATCAACCCCATTAAAAAGCCTCCAAGCACTATAGAAACTATAATTAGCTCGGCATTAGTAGCACCGGAAATTGTCTTAATTTTGGTTAAAAATTCGCTTTGTTTCATAAACCATAATTTTATAATTATTGCATATTGTAAAACATTATTGCTTATAAGCATCAAAATACAAACTTACTGTAGTTCCTTTATTGACTTCACTTTCAATTCTGATATCGCCTTTTAGCTTTTTGACGATTTTCATCACAATTGTCAAACCAAGTCCAATTCCCTCATGGCGGCGCTGTATTCCTTCACTCCCTTGGCGGAATGGTTCAAAAACTACGTTGATTTTATCTTCAGGAATACCGATTCCGTTATCTTTAATATAAATTTTTACTTTATCCTGCCCATCAATAATTTCTTTTGAAACACCCAAAACTATAGTTCCGATGTCTGAGAATTTATAAGAATTTTCCAAAAGCTCATAGATGGCTTGATGCAATAAATACTCATCGGTTTCAAACTCAAGTATTTCATCCGCGATTTCAAGTCTAAAATCAAGTTCCTTTTCCTGAACCATATCAATTGCAGATTTGTCATACATTGATATGAAAGTATTTAGCCGGCATAATTCAAAAATAAGGTCATACTTCAGTGAATCAAGCTCAGTTAGAACAAGCAAAGCGCTTAGAGTTCTTTTTAAGCGTTCCCCTGAAAGTTCAATCATATGCAGCATTTCAATCTGGTCTTCATCAGTTAATTCCATTCTGAGTATTCTCGAAAACCCAAGAATACCATTGAGAGGTGTGCGTAGTTCATGACCAAGATTATTGAGTATTGTATTTGCGATATCTGCTGATTTTTCTGCCAAATCTTTAGCTTTAATCAATTCTTTTTCAAATGATTTTCTCTGACTAATATCTCTTACGATTCCTATGATATTAATTTCGCCATTGATTGTAAGACTTTCTGATGATATTTCTATGAATTTGGGAGTTCCATCTTTTGATATTAACTGTACTTCAAATTTATTCGCAACTTCTTCACCTGAATGTCTTTTTCTAAATCTATCCTCGAATATATTTCTGCTCGCAGGTGTAAACAATCTGGTAAAATCAAACTCTTTTGATGTTATTTCATCAAATGTATAACCTGTGATATCACAAAAACTCTGATTAGCATAGTAATAATTGCGTCCCCGCAAGAGATAAATGCCGTCAAATGCATTTTCTATTAAGTGACGAAACTTAATATCTGTATTATCTTTTTCTTTCAATGATTCTTTGAAATCTGTCAAATCATGAAAAAGTGTCAAAATGTAAGACTTACCTGTTAACTCAACGGTGTTAACTTTTACATAAGTAGGTCTATGGCTGCCATCTTTACGTCTGTGCACTGTTTCAAATTCATCGAAGCCATTTTTAATTATCGAATCAATTCTTCGTTTAGTTTCTTCAGGGCTCTCGATTGCATCATAATCATTGATTGACAATTTTTCAAATTCTTCTTTTGTATACCCTAAGCTGCTGTAAGCTGCATCATTGAACTCAACAGAAGTTTGAGTTTCAGGGTCAATAACAACTATTCCATCAGGTAAAAAATCAAACAACTGCCTGTAACGAAGTTCTGCTTCCCTTATAGCATTTATATACTCAATTCTATCAGTAACATCTCTTAAATTTACAATAACTCCTGAAATGATTTTATCACTAAATAAATTAGTAACAGCAAATTCAAACCACCTGATTTCGTTACTTTTGTTAATTAGTCTTAGATTGTAATATTTTGTTAACGTTTCATTATCATAAAGTTGATTTGAAATCTCAACTAATACAAGTCTGTCAGATTTATATACAAGGGGCTTAAGTCCTTTTGAAATAATCTCAGCACTTGAATAACCCAATAAATTATGAACATTCGAACTAACATAGACAGGATTTAGTTTATTATCAAGTATAAAGAATAAATCAACGCTGTCTTCCACAAGTTTACGGAATTTATACTCATTATTCTTTAGTAATTCCTCTGCTTTGAGGCGATCTGCAATATCCCATTGAACAATCTGAACACCGATAACGCTTCCATCTTTATCTTTTAAAGGAGTTCTTAAAACCTCAATCGAACCTTCATGATAGCAATTTTCATAAGTATGCTCTTCAATTATTGAAATTGACTGATTGAGTCTTATGCAAAGCTCGTTGTTCATTTCGTTATTCCAAGCAAGCCCTGGTGAAAATAATTCGCTTACATGCTTGCCAATTAATTCTTCTTTTGACTTATTGAAATGATTTGCAAAATATTTATTGCTAAATGTAACTATTGAGTTAGTATCAACGCGATATATCCCTAATTCTATCGTATCAACAAGTGATTCGTACAAGGAATTACTTTCCTGGAGTTTCTTTTCAGTATGTAATTTATCGCTGATATCATTAATTGATACCCAAAAAGTACTTTTTTCCTTTTCATCAGGATGTTCCATTATGTTTAGATTCACATCAACTAATTTACCATAAAGGCCAATCATTGTAAGTTCGAGATCAGCATTAGTTGTGTTACTCAAGGAATTAATTTTTAAGTAAAAAGCATCCTGATAGTTTTTTTTTATGAAATATCTGATGTCCTTGCCAACCAATTGTTCTCTGAATCCCTCCAGAATCTTAGCAGCATTACGACTAACTTCAATGATGTTGTAATCGGAATCTATGATTAAATTTCCAACAGGCGAATTGTCAAATAAGTTTTTAAATCTTTGCTGTTCTTTGTAGAGTTGCTCATTTGCGACCATGAGTTGTTCGTTCTGAAGTTCTAATTCGATTTTATATACGCTTAACTCTTCAATAATAGAGTTTAATGATATATCTTCATGCTTAAGATTTACACTTTTTGTGCGAAGTATTTCCAAAGCTTTTTGTCTGATTTCGTCCAATTCTTTTTCGTTCATCAATTGCTCTTTTTATTTAGCTAAACATAATGAAAATAAAAAACAAATAAAATATATTGATTGTAAATTTACAAAATTTTCATATACAAATATAATTAAAAAAAACTAAAATATGCAAATATTTACAAAATTATATGTTTACCGGAAAAATAACAAAAATCAAACAATCCCATACAGCATGTGATACTATTCCGGGAGTAAGAGTTCCAAATTTAGTATACATTATGCTCCAGTGTATTCCAAGCACTAAAGCAGCCAGTAAAAGCAATGGATTCAAAGCCCAGATATGTACAAAAGAATATAGAAAAATTGCAATCATTGTTCCATTTCTTTTGCCGAATTTAATCAAAAAACTATCCTGCACATATCCTCTCCAAAATATTTCTTCGGCGGGTGCAATTAAGAAAAAAAGAAGTGCTCCGATAAAGTATGGACTTGCTTGATTCCTTGTTTGATAAATTGCCTCAATCTGAGGAGCAGCCCAGTCAAACATATAAACAAGAAGCCACATCCCGAATCTGGATAGCAAATAAAGCAATATTGCATGTATTATTCCAATCCAGATATATTTCCATTTAAATTCGAATAATTCTTTCAGTTTTCCTTTTTGAATTACAAGTGAATATGCAGTCAGTGTTAGTGTCGAGAAAGTCATTGCATACCAAAAATAATTATAATGTACCAGCTTGGTAAAATCAAGACTTATCGAAAACATAATAAACCAGAAAATTGCTGCTAGTGTTATTCCAAAGAAAAGTTTTCTATTCATACGCTATTTGGATTCTTTGATTATGGTTAGATTGAACGTTTGATTTTTTGGATATTGATTATGTACATTGCTTGTATTGGTTTCAATCAATAAGTTCGTATTATGACTAAATTCTGATATAGGAATTATAATAATAATAAAATCTGAATTTCTGACAATACCACATTTTCTAATTTCGGATGAAAAATTATTTTCTGAAATGAATATTTCCTTATTCTGAGGTGGAAATATCAGTTTAATTTGATAGTTTTCAGGCAAAATATTATTAGAATTTAATTTGATATATATATAATTGTTGTCATTACCGTAATTTATCGAATCAAGAAAATCACCAATTCTGTGCATTGCACTTAGTTCAGTATTAAAAGGAATATAACCAGCTTTGTCAAGTTCAAGGTTTAAATCATTAATGCAAACCTTGTTTATTTGCAACTTGGGCGTCATTTCTGCATCTCTTTCTTCAATCAATTCGACAGGCATGAGGACATCCTCGGGAACTTGAAGATTCATTGCCCTATATGCTTCCCCGATATAGTGCCTGAAAAGCTTATCAAAGTCAGGTTTATTTACGGTTTGATGCTCGGGTCCATACCACCAGAACCAATCGGAACCCTCAGCAATCAAGAGTGAATGAAGTGCTCTTTCGTATTGAACAGGATTCAGTCTGTCTGAATTTCTCCTTAATTCATGTCTTGCTTTACTCAGTAAATCCCATGCTTTGATATCATCTTTGTGACCTATCCATATATCGAAGTTTGAATTTATCCATGAGCCAGCAAAAATATGACTCAGCGGATTCAGAAAATTGCCACCTTCGATTATATCCGAAAATTTAACAGTTTCAATCACATCTGAATGTGTCAAAAGACCAAAAAGAGACCTCAAAAATGGTATTCCGTTATCCTTGTAATACTCCCAGCAATTTTCACCATCGAGTATAACAGATACACATGCTGAATCAAGAGCAACTTCCCCGTGATTTTTGATAATTTCACTTCTGATACTTCTCAAATGATGCATAAAATCATTTGCGGCATCAAATTCATTCCATTTTGAATATTCAAATCCAATTCGGTCAGATAAAAAATGATCACGAAAATATACTGTTATTTCACCATTTTTCATCACATACTTTCTTGGAAAAAATTTCTCTGTCGGTAAATAATGTCCATCTTTGATTGAGTTTTCAAGTACTTTTTCATCTGTGGCAATCCATTTGACATTGTTTTCAATCATAAGCTCCAGCACATCATCAGAAACCGAACCCTCCGAGGGCCAAACTCCGTTTGGATAATAATCAAAGGTTTGTTTGAAATATTCAAGTCCGAGTTTCATTTGAAGTGAAGCATCTTCCGGAAAATTGAAAATCGGAGTGGGAAGTGGCTGATTTGGTCTGGATTCATGGGCCGCATCAGAATTAATCAAAAGTGGTAAAATCGGATGATACATTGGAGAGCAAGATAATTCTATCTGTCCAAGCTCGTATAATTTACGATATTGATAATTAATTTTTTTTAGAATATCATTTTGCTCATTTTGCAAAGATTTTTTCTCAATTTCTGTAAAACCTCTCCCCTTTTCAAATAATTGCCTGACTAATCCTGACTTGGATGAAAAATATCCAAACCATGTTAGATTATACCATACCTGCAAATCAAGCCAATCCTGAGCTGAGAAATTATGTACCGCATAATCCTTATTTCTTGACCAATCGAATAATTCTTTGTATCTTGGGTATGGAGAGATCATGTTTTCATAATTGGCGTGAAAGAAATATTCAATTATTTCTTTTTTTTCATCAATATTGAGAGATTCACTATCAATTGCTGTCAATCTTTGAACATTATCTTTAGTATTACCTGTAATATATTCATCTATTTGGAGACTTAGCGAAGGCGCAAAATTAAAAGTCTGTTTAATATTGGGAAATTCATACAGCACCTCCGGAATATCAAAATAATCTTTTGTGCCGTGAAGAAGAACCCAAGGCAAAATGAACTCTTCACCCAACTTGTAATAAGGCTGATGCTGATGCCATAGAAACGCAACTTTTAATTTTTTCATTTATAAAGGGATTGAATTGTTAGTAAAACGGTTTAAAGATTATCTCCATTCCTGGTCAACTACTGTAAGTCTGCCCGGATATGTCATTGGACCAATAGCAGTTCTGACTGTGGGCTTAACATCAAGTTTAATTTTTGCTGGAGATCCGTTTAAGCCACCTATAGCAAGAGCAAGGTTAACAATACTTTCGTAACCGCGATTACCAAAAAACTTGTATAAATCAAGTTCCATTCCAAGGGGTATCATAGTTGCCTGCCCTGAACCGGGTACAGTAATTTCACCGCTGATATCACCAGTAATAGTACTGACATCATCGATAATTAATCTATAGTCAAGCGATTGAATTATTGCATTTGTCTTTTTAGTGCCGGCAGTACCGTCGTTTGGATTTTGAGCTAAAACATTAAGATTGAATCTTGCAGGGAATTTTTTAGTTGCAAAAGCACTTGTTAGCTTTAGTACATCACTTGTTGTAACATCGCTGAAAGTTTTTTTATTGGAAAAGTCAATTCCTGAAACAGACATATTAGAAACATTGTCCAGTTTAAATTTCAACTTTCCGATATCGGCAAGTGTATTAGTTACATCCTTTAATACTGCACAAGACTGCCAGCTAAAAGCAATTATTGCAATTGTCAGAATAGCAACTGAAAATTTAAAATATTTATTCATAAACCGGTTTATCCATATTAGTTTTTAAAATTATAATGACGAATAAACCGGTAAAAACAATACAAATTCAAAAAAAATATTTAGTTCAAGTATTCTGATACACAATTATTTCTCAATTACTTCAAATTTTCTATTTTGTGTATAAACTCTTCCAAGCCAATCTCTGACCCGAACATTAATTGCATGCACTCCAACAGGCAGCTTGGTAGATAGTCTTGCTTTCCAGATGTGTCTTGAATTTGCCGGTGCTGATGGACGGTCTCCATCCGGAATTTGCGGGCTGTCCCACTGGCTGCGTATATTGCAAATGTATGGGTCAAATTCGATTGAATATCTCATATTAATCCACTCACCATTATTGATTTGATATTCAACTGTATCTTTTTCGCAACCTTGAAAGAAATTAACATAAATATCTCCACCATTATAAATATTGGCTTTTACTTTTGAGGGTGCGTGAATTCTTATTCTGTAATCATTTGGATAAGATGCAGATTTGTATTCATAAAAGTATTTATTACCCTCAAATTTAATAATATTATATCCATTAGGTGTTCCATCTCTCATAATTGATTCAGGAGTACCTTTCAGATTAGAACTGCCTGACCACCAGTCTCCTGATGCTGTACCGACTGTATAATGATGATGATGATTTGAATTCAGCCATCCTTCTTTATCAGTAAAGAAATAATGACGCTGTGTGTGAGTATGACCTGAAAGAGACAAAGTAAAGTCATAATCACTTAAAATATTAAAGAGAATATTGCGACTATTTTGAAGGAAAGTTTCTCCCCATTCACTCTCGTTATAAATCGGAATGTGCATCATAAGTACAATCAGTTTATCCTTTGGAACAAATTTGAGATTATTTATTAGAAATTGTAATTGCTCTTCTCTCAAGCCACCTATATATTTATGACTTGTAAAATTATTGGGATAAATGACATCATTTAAAACTATAAAATGAACTTTGCCATGGTTGAACGCATAATTTGCGGGTCCATAGATACTTTCGAATGTTTCTGTTGCATTTGAGGGATTCTCAACATCAAAATTCAAATCATGATTACCTGCAACATGGAACCAGGGAATTCCTGCCTTAGCTGTTTCATTATTCAGATATTCAAGTAGCTCGAGCTTATCATTAACCATATCGCCGAGAGTAACTCCAAAATCGCAGTTAAAGACACTTTTTACAAAATCCTGAACAATATCCGAAGAATAATACTCAGATTGCTTTTTATTGAAAAGTTGCGGGTCTGAAAATACTGCAATACTGAATTCATCGGAATATTTAATCTTTGAAAGCGGGAAATTAATTGATTTAGGTAGCTTTCCGGTTGGTTTCGTGCCGGGATACTTTAAATCAGGTGAGCCATCAGGTTTGTATATATAGTGGAATTGTGGGAAATTCAGACTATTTACAGGATAAGAATATTCAGCCGGCTTAATTACAAATATTATATCTCCGCGTTTAATTGGTATTTCATAATATCCATCTGCATTTGTTTGAACAACAATTAGTCCATTAGATACAGAAACATCTGATATTCCTTTTTCTTGGGAATCTTTCTTCCCGTTTCCGTTCAAATCTTCGAAAACAAAACCCTTTGCAGTTAATTCATCTGCAAAAATAAAGGGTTGATTAAATACAATTAAAGCTATGAGTATCAAAAAATATTTCATTTCATAAATTCAAATTTGTTTGAAAAAAAAATGACACGCTGCAATACTTCAAGTATTTTATTAAATAATGTAATTAATTAATTATTAATTAATTCTTAACATAGTAAAATCTTGGCTAAGTTAGGATAATTTTTATTTTATTTTAAATACCAGATGATTGTATCAGAATTACATCTTCACAAACTTCTCTACCATATTGCCAATACGGATGAAATACACGCCTGCGGGGAGATGAGAAACATCAATTTTCTGTGTGGACAGGTCAAGCCCTATCCCTACAGATAAAACCTCTAATCCAAGCATATCGAATATTTGCACTTTATCAACCATAGGGTTAACCCTATGGTTGATTTCAGGGATAGAAATTGTAATAAAATCACTTGCGGGGTTGGGGCTTACTACAATTCGACTATCCTTACAACTCTCCCAAACGCTGGTAGTTGGTGTACCCGTAAATTTCAAATCGGTTGAATCGTTACTTATAAGCCGGACTGTATGCTTTAATGGTGAAAACTTGAAATTATCATCTACAGGGGTGATGTCCCAGGTTTTATAAGATTCTATATTCAGGAATTCAAATTTGCCTGATATGTCGGTTTTTGTTGTTGTGTCTGCAAGACCTAAACCGTCAGGGGTTAGTACTGACCGGGCAAATCTGACATCAATATCTGCCATACCTTTGCCGTCTGTATCAACTACATAGCCGCTTATAGTATGGTATGTGCGTAAATCAGTTGCATTAAAATCGAAACCACTCGTATCGTGGGTAAGCTCTATATCATACTGCAAAGGTGTATAGTCAAAAGGTTTGTAGTAAAATTTTGATAAAGGATTATCATGATATTTGTTCATTGCTTTAACTGTGTATGAACCTTTTTTTAGACGGGTAAATTTATAGTAACCATCAGCATCTGTCATTGTTACACGATAACCAAGAAAAATAGGTATATTGGGCTGACCTTTATCTCCTTCCCAAACTCTACCGCTTATTGTATATATGTCCTCAATACCAGGTGCTAAATTATCTTCTACCATGCGGAATAAATGTCCAAAAAATGTTGCTATAATTGGTACCGAGCCGGCATATCGTACCATCATGGTTGCCGGTGTATCCATATCAGGTTTTTCATAAGTCCATGACTCGCCACCATCATAAGTATATACAATTTTGCCGAACTGACCTACTGCTATTCCTATCAGACTATCCTTAAATGCGATACTTTGTAAACCGAATGGGCTCATTCGACTATTGAATTTTGGGTCATCTGAATACAAATCCAATACTCTTCGCCAGTGCTTGCCTCCGTCCGTGCTTTTATATATCGCATCTCTACAAGAACCTCCTGCAATATCATTACTCCAACCGCAAATGAAAAATAATTTTTCAGTAACCTTGCAAAGATTGCCTGAGTAAAATGAATTCACATCAACCTTATATAATGAATACTCTAATGTATTGATATTGAGTTGCAATATATTTACACCTCCTTTGCCTACCGTTACATATAGAATTGAGTCATTCACCATTACGGGATTTCTATATGACAACAATTTACCGAAAGATGTATCAAGACGAAAGGTTTTATAAGTTTCCCAACCGTCTTTGGTGATTTTGACACGGTCATCTGTAGCAACGCCAATTTGATGATTATACATTGATATATATTCATTATTGCCGAGAGCTGTATTTATTATGTCAAATTCCTGACCTGAATTGGTTGATTTTAATATCGTATCAGTATATTTAAAAGTTAAGAATATACTTGAACTATCCGGACAGCTCATGTCTGAACTATATAAATTATTCTCAAATTTACTTAATAAATACCAACTATTACCCTGGTCTTCAGATTTATAAATAGCTTGATAATTTGTCCAGTTTTCACCAAATTGTACAGTAACAAAACAGTTATTACTGTCGGGACATTCTAACTTTTTAGGAACTGAATTGACATTCCGTGTCATTTCCCATTTATTCTGAGAATACATGGGAAGAGTAATTAAAATGATTATATATAATAATCTTTTCATTTCAATAAAACTTGTTTATTTAACAATAATTAATTTATCAACACTCTGATATGAACCACCTGATGAATAACGAATCAGATACATACCTGTTTTAAATTCATTTAGATTAAGAATCAGGTCATTAATACCTTTCCTGACATTGAAATCCTGCTCAAATAACAACTGATAACTCTTTTTAACTTTCAACTCAATAACATTCAACATAGTTACATCTTCACAAACTTCTCAACCTTATTGCCAATACGGATGAAATACACTCCCGTCGGCAGGTGAGATACATCAATTTTCTGTGTGGACAGGTCAAGCCCTATCCCTACAGATAAAACCTCTAATCCAAGCATATCGAATATCTGCACTTTATCAACCATAGGGTTAACCCTATGGTTGATTTCAGGGATAGAAATTGTAATAAAATCACTTGCGGGGTTGGGGCTTACTACAATTCGACTATCCTTACAACTCTCCCAAACGCTGGTAGTTGGTGTACCCGTAAATTTCAAATCGGTTGAATCGTTACTTATAAGCCGGACTGTATGCTTTAATGGTGAAAACTTGAAATTATCATCTACAGGGGTGATGTCCCAGGTTTTATAAGATTCTATATTCAGGAATTCAAATTTGCCTGATATGTCGGTTTTTGTTGTTGTGTCTGCAAGACCTAAACCGTCAGGGGTTAGTACTGACCGGGCAAATCTGACATCAATATCTGCCATACCTTTGCCGTCTGTATCAACTACATAGCCGCTTATAGTATGGTATGTGCGTAAGTCAGTTGCATTAAAATCAAATCCACTTGTATCACTTGAAAGGTCTATTTCGTATTGCAAAGGCGCATAATCAAATGGTTTGTAGTAATACATTTCATTAGGACCATCAAAATATTTGTTCATTGCTTTTACTGTGTATGAACCTTGTTTAAGGCGGGTAAATTTATAATAACCATCTGCATCGGTCATTGTAACACGATACCCTATGACTACTGGTATATTCGGCTGACCTTTGTCTCCTTCCCAAACTCTGCCGCTTATAATTAGAGTATCTTCAGGTGCGGGTGCTAAATTATCTTCTACCATGCGGAATAAATGTCCAAAAAAAGTTGCTATTATTGGTACCGTACCGGCATATCGTACCATCATGGTTGCTGGGGTTCTTATTCCTGGTGGGTTTACACTTTCATAAATCCATGACTCGCCACCATCGTAAGTATAAACAATCGTACCGAACTGACCTACTGCTATTCCTGTCAGACTGTCTTTAAATGCAATTTGCTGCAAACCAAATGGATTTCTTAGGGTATCGTTAAATTTTCTGTCATTATACAAATCAAGTACACGACGCCAGTTCTTGCCTCCGTCCGTGCTTTTATATATCGCATCATGTCCTGAACCACCACTTATTGTATTACTTTTTCCACTAATAAAAAGTAGATTATCGTTTACATTGAAAAGATTTGAATTGGAAAATGAAAAATCATTAACTTTATTTAATTCATATTCAATAGAATTTATATTTAATTTTAAAACATGTATCTTATTATTTGTTCCGGTTGTAACAAATAGAATTGAGTCATTCAGCATAACAGGATTTCTATATGACATAATTTTACCATAAGAAGTATCCAATCTAAATTCCTTAAATGACTCCCATCCGTCTTTAGTAATAAGTATGAAAGTATTTGTTAGTACCCCAACATCTTTATTATACATCGAAACATATTCAATACCTATCCTACTTCTTAAATTTAGATTAATTAACTCAAAATCCTGTCCTGAATTTGTTGATTTTAATATCGTATCAGTATAATTATAAGATAAGAATATACTTGAACTGTCTGGACAGCTCATATCTGAACTGTATAAATTATTCTCAAATTTACTTAATAAATACCAGTTTTTACCTTGGTCTTCAGATTTATAAATAGCTTGATAATTTGTCCAGTTTTCACCAAATTGTACTGTAATAAAACAATTATTACTGTCCGGACATTCTAACTTTTTAGGAACTGCCTTGGCATCGCTTGTCATTTCCCAAATGTTTTGGCTAAACAAAGGATATGCCAAAAAGAATATTAGAATTATATACTTTTTCATAGTATTTTACTTCACAATTATAATTTTATCTGTTTTTAATACCTGACCTAAGTGAGTTATTTGTATAATATATAGTCCGGTTTGTAAATTATTAACACTGAATCTAATTTATAAGAATACCATTTTTTATCACATTTTCAGTGAAGCCACTATTATCTGAAAATTTTGATAATATCAATGGTTCTATTCTGTTGTCAATCTTATCCACAATTTCAAATAATTTTGCGGATAAATTCCAAAAATCATCGCTAATATCATCAACAATAAACGCTACATCAATATCACTTGATTTATTATTTTCAGCTTTTGCATAAGAGCCAAAAAGAAATACCTGCTGAAAATCAAAATACTTCGATGCTTCGGATTTAAGTAATCTTAACTTGTCAAGAAGTTCTTTATCCATACACTAAATTCCTTAATTTCAGATAATAATAATGTGCAATAATCATAAGTAAGTAACTGATAAATCTTATCCTTGCTTGTTGGGTATCTGGCTTGAATATTCAGCGGCATTAACTTAAACAATAATTGTTTAAAATTTTCAGGGATGACTTCATTTAAACCGGATTTCGATGAAAGTACAAGCAAATTATGTGTATAAGGCGGTTCTGCTAAAAGATTTTTCCAATAGTATGCTTTGATATACCTCTCAGCTATCAAATGACATAGAAAGCCGAAATGAAGATACCTTTTTGAATTAAGAATAATCTCGGCTGTAATTAAGTCATCGTCAGCGAGTTCAGACCAATATTTAATTTTTTCTTCTATGTTCATAATCATTAGATTTACGTTAATAAATATAATTTATTTGATAGAATTATTTTTGTGGGAGTTTTCAAAATTATATAGTGATTAAATTTTCACAAATTTCTCTACAATACCAATTTCCGTCAGAATCGCGGATTAATTAAAAAAAAGTTGTACCACACTTCAAAATTGTGGCACAACTAACTCTTTTTCACATTCAACACAATAACATTTAACATAGTTACATCTTCACAAGCTTCTCGACAATGGAGCAAGCTCCACTCTCGCAATTAATTCTGAGAATGATTTTTAAATTAGAATAAACTTTTTTACGATTTCCGGTGTCTAATTATAGTTTTGCATTACAAATTAAAAATATTTCCATGAAAAAGTCATTTATAGTTAATATAAAATTAATAACAGTCTTAATATTTTTATTCAACAGCAGTATCATTCTAAATGCTCAGTCAGGCAGAGAAGGCGGAGGCGGAGGATTGTCACTAAGAGGCAAAGTCACTGATGATGCCGGAAAAGCCTTAAGAGGTGCTTCTGTGCAAGCGGTTTGGCTTCGGGATTCAACAAGTAAAAAGGGTGCCATTACTGATCGTGACGGAAAATTTTCAATTGACGGTCTGAGACGTGGCGAACACAGAGTCGAAGTTTCATTTGTAGGGTTTGAAAGATATATTAAAAGCATAAATTTAAGTCCTGATAATAATGATATTGGTACACTAAAACTAAAGCCCGGTGATGTCAGACTTGGTGAAATTACTGTTGAAGGTGAAATCGTTCGTCAAGAGCAACGTGAGGATACTACAATATATAATGCCGATGCCTTTAAAGTTAATCCGGATGCAACGACAGAAGACTTACTCAAGAAAATGCCGGGAGTAACTGTTGAGCGTGACGGTACAGTCCAGGCTCAGGGCGAAAATATTCGAAAAGTACTAATTGACGGCAAAGAATTTTTTGGTGACGACCCAACAGTTGCAATTAAAAGCCTGCCAGCTGAAATTATAGATAAAATCCAAGTTTTTGACCAGGCAAGCGATCAGGCGCAGTTTACCGGATTCGATGATGGCAATTCTCAAAAAACCTTAAATATTATTACAAAGTCTGACAAAGGCAGAGGCAATTTCGGTAAACTTTATGCGGGATATGGTACTGACGACAGATATTGGGGTGGTGGCAATGTCAATTATTTCCAAGGTGATATGCGACTCTCTGTTATCGGATTAACTAATAATATAAATCAACAAAACTTTGCAGTTTCAGACGTCCTTAGTGCTACAGGCGCTTCAGCTCCAAACAGGCCAAGTTTTGCAGGGGCACGCGGACCTGGAAGAGGAGGAGGCTCAGCACGTGGTATGGGCTCTGCTGCTGACTTTTTGACAGGTCAGCAAAACGGTATTTCGACCACAAACTCAATCGGATTGAATTATTCTGACAGATGGTCTGAAGGAATGACATTTACTGGGAGTTATTTTTTCAATTTAAGTAATAATGATAATGTAAGCTTAGTAGCCAGAAATTTCTTTGTTGACCCTGATGCAGAGCAAATGTACAATGAAACGAATGCTGCATTTACTGATAATTTCAATCATAGACTTAACGCCAGATTTGATTACCAAATTGACTCATCTCATTCAATATTGTTCACACCAAGAATAAATTTCCAGGCTAATGATTATAACAGTAATGTGGATGGTATAACATCGTTTAATTCAGTTGATGTTAATCGCACTGAAAATGACTATCAATCAGACCTTCAAGCTTTTTCAATTGATAACTCTTTGCTGTACAGGTATAAATTTGCTAAAAAAGGCAGAACATTTTCGATGCAACTTTCGAATAACGTCAACAAAAATTCAGGGAATACATACTTATTATCAAATAACACAATTTTTGATGTTACGGCAGTAAATCAGTTTGAGTTTAATCAGGATGGAGATATTTTGGGTGATGGTTACAGATTGAATTCAGAGCTTAACTATACAGAGCCTATTACAGAATTCACATTACTGCAATTTTCATACAACCCCTCATATACTGTAAGTAACTCCGACAAAGAAGTTTACAATTTGCAGCCCGGCGAGGAAAACTTTAGATTTCTGGATACAATGCTTACAAACAATTTTGAAAATATCTATTTTCAGCAACGAGGTGGCTTAAGTATGATGTATAATAAGGATAAAACCAATATCACGCTTGGGATGGACTATCAGGCAGCAGATTTACAGGGCAGGCAGGTTTTTCCTTTTGATGCTGAAACGAATTTCACTTTTGGTGACTTTTTGCCAAATTTAAGAATTCAGCATAATTTATCAAAAACTACAAATATCAGATTTAACTACAGAACTTCCACAAGTGCGCCATCTTTATCACAGCTTCAAAATGTTGTGGATAATAGTAATCCTGTGCTTCTAAGAGCCGGAAATCAGGATTTGAAACAAAATTATACACATACAATAATGACACGATTCGGTACATCTGATTTCAGGTCGTCTTCATTTCTTTTTGCATTTGGTATGCTCAGATTTACAAATGATTACATAGCAAATTCACTTTTAACTGCGAGGCGAGATACCGTAATTGATAATATACCTCTTTTCGCGGGTTCTCAGCTTTCAAGACCTGTAAATCTTGACGGATATGTAAACGGACGTCTTTTCGCAGCATTTGGAAGACCTGTACCTTTTTTAAAAAGCAATTTCAATATTCGAAGTGGAGTAGTTTATTCAAAAACTCCCGGATTGATTAACGACAGGCTCAATGAAGCAAACAATTTTTCAATAAACAGTGGCGTAGTTTTATCAAGCAATATCAGCCAAAACTTTGACTTTACACTATCATACAGTGGTAATTATACAATCGTCGAAAATAGCTTACTTCCGGAACAGAACAACAATTATTTCATTCATGTTGCAAATGGAAGTGTAAATTGGATTTTATGGGGTAAATTAGTTCTGAATACAGAGTTATTTCATAACCTGTATAAAGGCTTAGAGCAAGAATTTGATCAGGAATTTATACTTTGGAATGCTTCAATTGGCTTCAAATTCCTTGAAAACAATGCCGCAGAGCTGAGGCTCAGCGTCTATGACATTTTAGGTCAGAATAACAGCATTACACGTAATGTTACGGAAATTTATCTCGAAGATTTGAGAACACAAGTTCTGCAAAGATATTTTATGCTTACCATTACATATAATTTGAGAAGATTCGGATAAGGTTGAATCTAATTAACAGATTTTCTATTTTTTCTCGGCAACTACAGCATATTGCAGATACTTGCTATCACTGAATAAACCTAAAGTCATTATATTGAATGGTATAAATTTATAATTTGGAATCGGATTTATACCATTTATTCTTAATATTCTGTAACCTGAATTTTCAAACATACGATGTATGCTTTTTTTTGTAAAAAATCGCAGATGAGTGAAATCAAGAATCCCCCCTTCATGCTTGTATTCCCAATCTCTTTTAAACAAGAGTTCATAGAGATTCAGAGCATATCTGACATTTGGGATTGAGCTTACAATTTTAGCACCTTTCGGTAAAATTCTATGCAATTTTTCGAGTGTATCAAATGGATTGGCGATATGCTCGAGTACATCATTAAAAATTACACAATTAAAATAATCTTTTGGTAAATGGCTGTAAGCCTCATCAAAACCGGAATTAAATACTTTATCAAGCTTGCCTTTTGCCTTTTCAGCGGCTTCTGGAAATGGCTCAACACCCCAATAATCGCAATCAAAATTACTTTTTACAGCATTGCCAAAATATCCCTCACCGCAACCGACTTCAAGAATTCTCTCTGCGACATCAGGCAGGTATTCAAGCATCTCAGGTCTGGAGAGAGCAAAATATTTTTCATAATCTGTTATATTTTCAACTTTTTTTAGCACTATTATCCCAATTATTTGATTATAAAATGTCTATTTTTTTGACTTACTAATTGTTAAAATACAAATTAAGTTCAGTTTTAATTTTATCATATAATTCTGATTCCCAATCAATTGAACGAATATCAGGATAAATCTTATTTGTTCTTAAATCCTGAGGGCTGATAATTACTTTTACATCTTTATCAAATGCTTTTTGAACCATAACAAAAATCTCCTCAATCGCATCGTCTCCAACCGGAATACAACCTATTGTATGAGATTTGCCATGAATAAAAATATCTCCACCCATATTCTTGATATCATCAAATTGAGACTTGGATACATCAAATTCATTCGGATAATTAATTTTTAATGACAAATAATATGAACTGTTAGGATTTAGATACTCAATTTTGTAGATACCTTCAGGAATTTGTTTATCACCTTCTTTAATCTTGGGTCCAAGTTTGCCGCTATATCCTAAAAATGGATATTTTTTTATCAGTTTAGGTTTCGAATTATTGAAACCATAAACTTCCAGCAGACGTTCCTTCTTAAATGCAATTATAAGCAATTCTTTCGGGAATTCGGAGAAACCGGCATTCTGCAAATTTAATTTAAGTCTACTAAAGACATCGCCTTCAAGTTTATCGAGGATTGATTCTACAGTTTCCATTCCCTTAACTTTCTGATAAACCGGCATATAGTAAGACCTGCCATATTTTAAAAATACAACAAAAATTAAAAATAAAGTAATTAATATCGAAAAAAAAATATACTTTTTCAAATTGAATATCTTTTCATATTAGAAAAATTTTAGAAACGATTAAATGCGAAGTTTCGCTTTTTGAAAGTCTCCATATTAGATATCTTAATAAAATTAAAAATAAATTTCATAAAATTATGTTTTATTAAATATTCAGATAATTCAAAATATTAAAAAAGAAGATTATGTCAGTTAGTGTAAAAATAACAAGATTAGATAGTAAATTCGATGATTTACCGCTTCCTTCATACATGACAGAGGGCTCTGCCGGTATGGATGTTTATGCAGCAATCGAAAATGATATTGAAATCAAATCAGGTGGGACAGTATTAGTTCCAACATCACTTGCAATTGAGCTTCCAACCGGATTTGAATGTCAGGTTCGTTCCCGAAGCGGACTTGCTCTTAAAAGCGGGATTTTTGCTCTGAACGCACCGGGAACAATAGATAGCGACTACCGTGGAGAAATCGGTGTAATTCTGTCGAATTTCTCACAGAATGATTTCACAATCAAACGTGGTGACCGAATTGCTCAGCTTGTCGTTGCAAGATACGAACGTGTAGAATGGGTGAAAGTTGATTCCCTGAGCGATACAGAACGCTCTTCGGGCGGCTTTGGCAGTTCCGGTGTGAGGAAATAATTATGACTAAACCAAAAATAATATTCATGGGAACTCCCGAATTTGCAGTTCCGGCATTGGAGGTAATTCATACAAAATATGGAATTTCGGCAGTAGTAACTGTACCTGACAAACCAAAAGGCAGAGGACTTAAACTAATTCCTTCTCCGGTAAAAGAAAAAGCTCTTGAGCTTGGAATAGAAGTAATGCAGCCTGAAAAACTCAAAGATGAAGCCCTTATTGATAGAATTAAATCAATCTCGCCAGATATAATTGTTGTTATTGCATTTAGAATTTTACCACGTGAATTGTACTCAATTCCAAAAATTGCTTCTTTTAATATTCATGGAAGTTTATTGCCAAAATATCGTGGTGCAGCACCAATCAATCATGCAGTTATGAATGGAGAAACTCGCACAGGACTTACATCATTTATTCTGCAAGACAAAGTTGATACCGGTGAAATGCTTCTTACAAGTGAAGTCGAAATTACCGAAAGTATGACAGCAGGAGAACTTCACGATATGTTAATGCCAATGGCTGCGGATTTATCAATAAGTACAATAAAGATGCTTTTTGAAGGGAATTTTATGCCACAAATTCAAGATGAATCACTTGCATGTCCGGCACCCAAATTAACCAAAGAAAATACAATAATTAATTGGGATTTACCGGCAGAAAAAATTTACAATTTTATTAGGGGATTATCTCCACACCCCACCGCTTGGACAATTATTAATGGTGAGCAGCATAAAATACTTGGTTCAGAGAAACTTGATACAAATTTTTTGGATGCCGGAAATTATACAATTGAAAAGAAAAAATTTATCGTTGGTACTGCCTACGGAGATTTGAGTATAAAACATATTCAACCTCCGAATAAAAAAGCAATGTTGATTAATGACTTTCTAAATGGATTTCGTGGCAATAAAGAAGGGAAGTTGGAGTAGATTTTTTTAAACATCTTTTTAAAAGTTGAGGCTGTAACATAACAGATATCAATGTTGCAGCCTCTGTCATAAAATAAATAATTCTACAACCCTAATTCAAATCCTAAAAAGAAGCTGCGACCGGCTGCCGGGAAAAACTCTCTGCCGATACCGCTTGCTGCATAAAGTTCATTTGTAATGTTGTTGATTTGCAGATGAAGTCTGAGGCTGTTTACTGCGGGAATATTACGGAATGTATATCCAAAATCAGCATTTAAAATTGTATAGGCATCAACTACATTATCAGCGTAGTAACTGCCGCCGAGATGTGCTTTTATTCTTGGGTCGCTCACGAGCATATCGCCGAAATTGTCTGTACGAAATTCGCCGACATATCGTAAATGCAATGATGTGAATAAATCGCCGATAGAATATGTCAGGCGCATATTTGCCATCATATCAGGAAATCCTGCTATTGAATTACCCTCAAGCTGAACTAATTCTCCTTGATATGTAGCAAATCCATAATCAACAATCAGATTTTTGCTGTAAGTTCCGTTTGCAGAGAGTTGCAGAGAGCCAATTTTCTCATCATCAAAGAATCGAGCAGAACCCATTAATTCAACTCCGTAGTGCCGTGTCTTTGGGGCGTTTCCGTCAACCGGCGCTCCAAATACATCAAGCTGACCGCTTTTTACAAGTTCATCGAAATATTCCATCCAATATCCATTGACATTAAATGAATAATTAGCTGTTGCATACGCCCAACCCAACTCAAAATTGAGCATTTGTTCAGGTTTGATAAGTGGATTACTAAAATCGTAAGCATTTGTAACGCTGTCAATTTTAACTTTTTGGAATAATGGCACAGCGCCATCCCATGAATCACTTGCGGCATAGAGATTTCTCATTCTCGGCTCACGTGATGTATGTGCCGCTGAAAAATATGTACGTTGTGTTTCATCAATATTGAAATTGAATCCCACACGCGGATTTAAAAAAGTATAATTTACTTCAAACAATCTGTCTCCATTTCCAACCGTTCCACCATCAATCAACTGATACTCAGAGAAAACCTTTCCTGCACGTTCATTTTCAATAGCGTAAAGATGATTTACAAGCTGCCCTTCTAATAATATAGTAAATTTGTCAGTAAATTCAAATTGCTGACTAGCAAATGCCGAATAAATATTTCTGACACCGTTATATGAATAAAATTTATAATCAGGGTCATAATTTTCTGGCAGATTTTCAGCAAAATTAATTTTTCCCCAGTGCTCAGAGCGGTGGATTCGGATTTCTGCACCAACCATCATTTTCCCGAACTCATTCACATATTCAAGTCTTGGTATCCAGCCACCATATTTGTTGCTTACATTTGCACGTATAATGGGATTTTGCGGGTCAGGAGCATCAATAAATCCATTTTCGGGAGTTAGTCGAAATGAATTTGCATCAGTCCAGCCCGTACCATCATAATCAAAATAACCATCACCCATTTTCAGAAATATCGCTGACTTGAAAGCTAATTTATCCGAAATCTGCCAATCGTTGAGAAGCTCCATCTGTGGCTGGGAGAAATTTTCGACTTCCTGACGACGTCGGGTTGTAGTCCAGTTGATAGTTTGCCCATCTTCTCTATCGTAGGAGAAATAGCTGTAATTAGTCCGTCTAAGTTCCGGGTCTTTCACATAGCTTTTTGGTAAGCCGTTATATGCAAGCCCGTCGTATTGCGAGCCACCGAAAATATTTAACTGAGTGGTCAGATTACCGTCAAATCTCATCGCCGAGAAGAAGTAGCTGTTCAGATTTGCAAAGGATTGCTCTCTGTAACCAAATGAATTGATGCGTCCAAGTTTTGCATAGAATGCATAATTATCAACTAAGCCTGATGAATACTCAATTGCATAGCGATTTGAAATTTGCTCGGTTCTGCTGTTAGGACCACCATATTCCTGAAATCCGATTCCTGATGAAATATTCACACCTTTAAATTCGGCATAATTGACAGTTGAAAGCAGAATACTGCCACCAATTGCAGCGGGTCCATAACTTGATAAACCTGCTCCTCGCTGAACCTGAATATTGCCGAGTGTCGAAGCAAAATCGGACATGTTTATCCAGTAGAAATTATGGTCTTCGGGGTCATTCTGCGGGATTCCGTTCACCATGACTGCAATTCTCCTTTGGTCGAAACCACGCAAAGACATATTGGTATAACCAATAAAATTTCCATTTTCGGAAAATGTGAGAATAGAGGGAAGCTGGCTGAGGATTTGTGGTAAATCCTGAGTAGTATAAGTTTCCTTAATTTCCGATTTAGTAATTTCGGAATATGGAACAGGAGAATTTGTGACATTTGCACGTGAAGTGCTGACCGTTATGCTGGGAGTTCGGTAAATTCTGAGCGAATCAGATTTACGTTTGCCGGCATCTTCCGCAACCAATAATGCGGGAAAAATAAATAGTAAAAAACACAAATAGCTTTTCACAGAAACCTCGTATATTTAATTAAACACATCGAGTTTCCCGTGGGGATATAAGGAGAGTAAATTCTAAGCGGATGTCTTACAGCCGTTTCCCTACGCCGGTATTACCCGGATCAGGTTCGAGGAGACTCTCTCAGCCGCATCATATAGACACAGCACCTCCAACGGAACTCATTTACAAATGGCATAACGAAGCAGACAAAAAAGTATTTTTTTTATTTGTTAATTTCTTTAGTTATTTTTAACAATTGTGAAATTGATACTAATTATCAGTTTTCAACGTTATTCATTATTATTTAATAAACATTTTCAGGAAATCTAATGATTAGATTAATAATTTTATTTTCTACATTTAGCTTAATTTTTGTATCTTGTGTATCGCAAGGAAAATATGATGCAATGGTTGGCGAGCGTGATATTGCTTTATCAAGCAATGACTCGCTTAAAAATGTGATAAGTAATTTAAATAGCAGAAATCTTAATCTGAATCGCGAACTTGCTAATTTGCAAAGTGAATTGAATAGCTTAAAATTAACTTATGATGAACTGAAGAAAAACTCAAGTGCCGGTGCATTAAGTATGATTACGAAGCTCGAAGAACTTCAAAAAGATATTGCAGATCGTGAAAAAAGAATAGAAGAGATTAAATTAAAACTTGAAGAGCGTGACAGATTTCTTACTGCTTTGAGGGAAAGAATTCAGCGTGCTATGGCTGGTGTAGAAGAAGGCGGACTTTCGGTTTATGTTAAAGATGGTAAACTATATGTATCACTTTCTAATAAACTTCTTTTTAAGACCGGCTCAACAGTAATTGATAAAACAGGACTTGATGCGCTTCTTCAATTGGCTGTTGTACTTAATCAGCAGGAAGATATAAATATATTAGTTGAAGGTCATACAGACAACCAGCCAATAACAGCTCAAGCAGGCAGATTCAAAGATAATTGGGATTTGAGTGTGATGCGTGCAACTGAAGTAGTCAGATATTTAACTGTTGATGGTAAAGTAAATCCGAAACGAATTATTGCTTCCGGCAGAGGTGAATTTTTCCCGATTCAGGATGGTGACTCACCCGAAGAACGTGCTACCAACCGCAGAACAGAAATTATTTTAACACCAAATATTGATATTTTATTTGATTTATTTGATTAAATCAGGTAAAACTGAGGCAAAATGATGTTCATAAATTTTTCGCTTTTAAATGAGATTTTCAGGGGTTTTTATATACAACGATGGAATGACCGCATCAGACCAATGGACCTTATTGAAATGGATAAGCACGCCCATAAGATGATGATTGCTTACTGCCTTGGGAAATACGAAGAAGCAGACGGTAAGGTCATCAACTGGGATATAGTAATCAAACACGGAATATACGAACTAATTCGCAGAATTATTATATCTGACATAAAATCTCCAATTTATGCTGAAGTACGAAAAAACAAAGCTGTTTTCAAAGAGCTAAATAATTACATATTCAAACAGCTTGAGCCTAAGATTGATAATGATGTGATAACAAAAGAACTTCGTGAATTCCTTTTTTCTGAAGGAAGCGAAGTAATCGAAGAGCAAATACTTGAAGCTGCACATATATACTCAAGTTATTGGGAATTTCAGATTATAAGGCAATCCAATCCATTTGGCTACCAAAATATTCGACTTGAGACCGATTTATTAAACAGAATTGATAATTATAAACATCTGATTGGAATTCAGAAAATTACGAACAGGCATACAATAGCAAATTTCATTGACCTTACAGGACAGCTTCGATTTCAACTTCGATGGGCTCAGGTGCCACGAACGCCGCAGACATCTGTGCTTGGACATTCATTACTCGTTGCTATAATTTCCTATTTTTTTTCACTTGAGAATGGTGCTTGCATTAAAAGAATATATAACAACTTTTTCGGGGGACTTTTTCATGATTTACCGGAGGCGGTAACAAGAGATATAATATCACCCATCAAACGTTCATCGAGTGAATTTGATAAATTAATCAAAGACCTGGAAATGCAACTTGCCGAAAATGAAATTTTTCCATTAATCGAAAGAGAATGGATTGATGAAATTAAATACTTTATAATTGATGAATTTGAAAATAAAATCCTTATTGACGACAAAATTATCTCTGAAGGGTTGACAACTGATGACTTAAACGAAAAATACAACATGCCCGAATTTAACCCCATTGACGGAGTGGCAATCAGAGCCGCTGACCATTTGACAGCATTTCTGGAGGCATGGAGTTCGTGCAGTGTAGGAATCAAAACTGAAGAATTGGTAACTGCTGCGCAGAATATCAAGGATAATTATAAAGATAAAAAAATCGGTAAAGTAAATATTAAAAATCTGTACTCAAATTTCCGAAATGTTTTTTAAGTTTTAATAAATTTTGTTTTTTCATAAGATGTTGAAAAAAACTATCTTTTCAATATTATTTGATTTATTTCGTAGTATATAATGATATTTATAATTTTTTGAGAAGATTTTACAATATTTATATACCGTGTAAAATCAAGGAGTTAAATTTGCTAAGAAATTTCTTGAAGTCTAAAATTCATCAGGCGACAATTACGCAGGCAGAGCTTTATTATGTAGGCAGTCTGACTATTGACGAGGATTTGATGGATGCGGCTGATGTTAAGACTTATGAAAAAGTGTCAGTGGTAAACATCAATAACGGAGAAAGATTCGAAACTTATGTGATTCCGGGTGTGCGGGGTTCGGGGACTATTTGCCTGAATGGTGCTGCTGCACGTAAAGGAGCCGTTGGTGATTTGCTAATCATCATGAGCTATTGCCTGATTGATTCCAAAGAAATTGAAGGTTATCACCCAACTGTTGTTTTACTTGATAAACAAAATAAAATTCAATCTATTACTGAAATTATTGAAGCCACGAAGTAAAAATGAATAATAAACCTATTGCTGTTGTAATTCTTGCTGCCGGTAAAGGCAAAAGAATGAATAATCCTGATATTCCTAAGGTATTAGCAGAAATTGACTCCAAACCCTTAATATATTATGTGCTGAGTGAAGTTGAAAAACTTAATCCGGAGCGTATGGTAATCGTAGTAGGACATCACAAGGAACTTGTGATTGATTTTGTTTCAAGCTACGGCTTTGCAAATGTTGAGTTTGCAGAACAGAATCAGCAGCTTGGAACAGGCCATGCTGTTGATATGACAAGAAATCTGCTTGCGGATTTTGATGGTGATACTCTGATTCTTGCGGGCGACGTGCCACTTCTGACATCTGAATCATTAAATAAGTTTATCAATCTGCATCTTGAAAGTATGTCAGAAGCGTCGGTTCTGTCAACAATTGCTCCTGACGCAAGTGGATATGGTCGTATTGTGCGCGATGAATCACAAAATTTTCTTAAAATTACCGAGCATAAAGATGCTGATGAGGAAATCAGAAAAATTGATGAAATCAACAGTGGAATTTTTATCGTCAATACTGAATTGTTGTTCAATTCACTTAGTAAAGTACAAAACAATAATGCTCAGGGCGAGTATTATCTGACTGATATTATTGAAATTATGAAAGAAGAAGGTCGGCTTGTTCATGCAATTAATGCCGCTCCATTCGAGGAGTTGCAGGGTATTAACACAACTGATGAGCTTGCACGAGCCGAAGAAATGTTTAAATTACTTAGAAAAAATAAGGTGTAAAAATGTATAAACTTGTGATTGTAAGACACGGAGAAAGTGTCTGGAACAAAGAAAACCGCTTTACAGGATGGGTTGATGTTGATTTATCCGAAAAAGGGCGTGAGGAAGCACAAAAAGCCGCAAAATCATTAAAAGAAGCCGGTTTTAAATTTGATGTTGCTTATACTTCGGTTCTGAAACGTGCTATCCGCACACTTTGGTTCACTTTAGATGAGCTTGATTTGATGTGGATTCCCGTTAATCGTCGCTGGCGCCTGAATGAACGTCATTACGGTGCATTACAGGGCTTGAATAAATCGGATATGGCAGCAAAATACGGCGAAGACCAGGTTAAAGTATGGCGGCGCAGTTATGCCACTCCACCGCCGTTTGTAGATGAATCAAGCGAGCATTTTCCCGGCAACGACCCAAGATATGATGGTATTGACGCAAATATTCTTCCAAAAGGTGAATGTCTGAAAGATACAGTGGACAGATTTATGCCGCTTTGGAATGATGAAATTGTACCTGATATTAAATCCGGTAAAAATGTCATTATCGCTGCTCACGGAAATTCACTCAGAGCATTGGTTAAGCATCTTGAAAATATGAGCGAAGAGGATATTCTGAACTTCAATATCCCAACCGGCATTCCAATAGTTTACGAACTTGATGAAAATATGCAGCCGTTAAGCCGCAATTTCCTTGGTGATGAGGAAGATGTCCGCAAAGCAATGGAAGCAGTTGCAAATCAAGGTAAAGCAAAATAGATTACAATTAAGAAATAACCTTATTATTAAATATTTAGTATTAAATGATTATGTTTAAAAGGGTTTCCTTCTAATTAAATTTATGGTAACCCTTTTTTTATTTTCCTGAACTATACATTAACTTGCCATTTATATAAACATCATCCGGTATATTATTACCAAGAATATATACGAGTTTATTTATTACAGTTTCACTTTTAATATTCTCATTCAAAATTCGAAATCTATCAGTATCAAAAGTAATAAAATCAGCGAAATTTCCTAAATCAAAACTACCTGTTTCATTATCTATTCCCAGAATCTCTGCATTTCCCCTTGTAACTGTCCACAGTGCTTCTTGTGGACACAAGCCGTCAGATTCATCACCACCCATAATCTGATATGTCTTACTCGTCTCAACGGCTGCTTTAATCTCATTAATAAGTGAAATAGAAATACCCCCTGCGACATCAGTTCCAATACCCGTTTTGATGAGTTTACTTAACTTCTTGAATGGGAAAACCCCACTTTTCAGATATCGGTTCGATGAGGCACAATGAACAATGCTAGCATTCCTATCTTTAATCAAGTCAACCTCATAATCACTTAAATATATGCAGTGAGCAAGAATAGTTTTATCTCCCAAAATACCTGCGGAGTCATAAACATCTGTGTAAGTGTTGTGCTCAGGATAGGCTTGATATATTCGTCTAATTTCTTCCTTATTCTCTGCAAGATGGGTTTGAATGTACAAATCATGAGTTTTTGCAATAATAGCGGCTTTTGACATCAATTCATGAGAGCATGAAAGAGCATATCTTGGAGTTACAATATATTTAAGCATTCCTGATGAAGAATTATGCCATTTATTGATGAGTTTTTCTGTATCAATCAAATTATCATTAATTGTTTTTTGTAACGCCGAAGGAGCGTTCAGATCCATTAGCGACATACCAATGTAAGCCCTTATGCCGGATTCTTTAGCAGCCTTAAAAGCACTATTAGTGCCTGAAAAACTTGAACTCGAATATGCAACTAAAGTTGTTGTACCATATTTTATTGAATCTTCAAAAAAAACACGTGACAAATAAAAGGCATATTCCTGATTGTCAAACTTAGTTTCAAGAGGAAAAATATAATCTTCAAGCCATTCGAGTAAAGTTCCTTTTCCAAGACCTAACGCAGGATATTGAGGAATATGAGTGTGTAAATCTATCATTCCCGGAATGATGATTTTATCGGTCATATCAACAAATCCCTTCATCTGGTAACTATTAACAACATCATTATCTCTGCCGAAATAAATTATTTTTCCCTTATCATCTGTTTCAAGATAATAATTTTCCAGGAAAGAAACACTTTTATCTTTCTCCGGTTGCAAAAAATGCGACTTTAAAATCATACTATTTACTCCATATCTCTAAACTAATCTTCTAGACTTAATTTCTAAATATTTATTGATTGAATTCAAAGTTAAATTTTCGGGTTTACTTAGCATTGCAATAATACCATTTGCTCTAAGTTCATTAATTATTTCGTATTTATCAATCATATACTGCTCTGCGGTCACTTTTTTATAAATATCAAAAGATTTTTGTGGAATGTCATCCAATAATTTACTTAATTCAGTATTTTCAAAAAATATAACCAATGGCAAATGAAACTTAGCTATCAGGCGAATATAATCAAGATTTCTTCTCATAGAATCAATCGTTTCAAAATTTGTATATATCATTAACAGGCTTCTCTGAGGAATTTTACGTCTTACAAATGTGTAGAGATATTCAAAACTGCTCTCTTCGAAATTTGTTTCAGAGTTATATAGCATTTCCATAATTTTAGGTAGCTGCTGCGGTTGATTTATAGCAGGCAGGAATGACTTAACATCTTTTGCAAAAGTCAGAAGACCGGCTTTGTCATAACGCTTAAGAATGATTGAACTCATAGCAAGTGATGTATTTATAGCATAATCAAGCAAAGATAAACCATTGAAAGGCATACGCATTACTCTTCCCATATCAATGAAGGAATATATATTTTGAGACCTTTCATCTATATACTGATTTACCATCAGGTCATTTCGACGAGCAGTGGCTTTCCAGTTAATTGTTCGATAATCATCTCCAATTCGATAGTCGCGAATATGCTCGAATTCCATGGAATTGCCTAATTTACTAACTTCATTAAAACCATAAGAATAGCTTTTATTGGAAACAGCAATCATTTCGTAATGTTTGAGATGCAGAAATGATGGATAAACTTGAACCTCAGCACCACCTGAAAAAATATATTTTCTCTTGCAAAATCCTATAACTGTTGAGGTATAAATATTAAGATTTCCAAATTGATAACTGCCTCTTTCTATCGGTCTTAAAATGTAATCAATCTGCTTTTGACTATTGGCTGAAATTCTATCAATAATCTTGAAATCCCGCTTCTGAAATTGATAAGGAATTTCATCAACTATTTCAAGTAAGATATTGGTATTATAATTATTTATTATTCTTAATGTTAAATAATTATCATCACCGTTAGATAGCCTTTCAGGAGTAATTCTGTGTGCTGTAATTTGAGATTTTCTGAATAGAAAAATAATATCTAGCACAGCTGCAATCAATATAACTGTTAACAAAATATCAGCTATAAGCGATAATTCTTTGAAAAAATATCCTAATACATAGATTATTGAAACAACAACCAACGAAAAAAATAGACGGTAATCAGGATAATATGATTTCAAAAAATTTATCAACGAGGAACCTCAATACCATGAATAATTGAACTTATGACTTCATCAGGTGTAACTCCTTCCATCTCCTTTTCGGGAGATAGAATGATTCTGTGTCTTAGAGCTGGATATGTGACTTTCAAAATATCTTCGGGAGTAACAAAATCCCTGCCCGAAATTGTCGCAAATACCTTTGATGCCTGCAATACAGCCACCGAGCCGCGAGGTGAAGCCCCTAAGAATAATGATTTATTCTTTCTTGTAGCCTGAATGATTTCAGCAATATATTTTATAAGCTCTTGATTTATTAATGTTTTAGCCGATACACTTCTAAGTTCAGATAAATCATTTTCTGTTAAAACTGATTCAATCTCATCAATATTATGCGAGCGTAAATCCTTATTTTTCAAAGTGAGTATATCAATTTCTTCATTTAATTTGGGATAATCAAGCAGAATTTTGAAAATAAATCTGTCAATCTGAGCCTCAGGAAGTCTGTAAGTTCCTTCCTGCTCTATAGGATTCTGTGTAGCAAGCACTATAAATGATTCCGGAAACTTATGAGAAGTGCCGTCAATTGTTACCTGTCTCTCTTCCATTACTTCAAATAGTGCAGATTGTGTTTTGGCTGGAGCACGATTGATTTCGTCCGCTAAAACAATATTAGAGAAAATTGGTCCCCTACGAAGCTCAAATTCAAGCGTTTTTGGGTTAAAAACCGATGTTCCTGTGATGTCCGAGGGCATAAGATCCGGTGTAAACTGAATTCGGCTGAAATCAAGGTCAAGAGTTTTGGCAGTGAGTTTAGCCATAAGGGTTTTTGCTATACCCGGAACCCCTTCAATCAATATATGACCTCCGGCAATCAGTGCTGTATGTATCATTTCGACCGCATCCTGATTACCTATCAATGCCTTAGAGATTTCATATTTGACTGCATCTATCTTGCTTTTAAACTCAGACAAATCAGTTCTTGGTTGAAATTCAATATTATTATTATCGCTCATAATTTAACCTTTCTGTAAAAATTATCAATTTCGTTATTTAGTTTTTCAAGAATTTTATCATCTATCGTATTTAATTGAGTGATATCATCTATCAATTTAAATAATAACCGTATATTTTCCAATGATATACCGGACTTACCCGACAAATAATCATAAAATTCTTTATCTCCAAAAAATATATTTGTATTAAGATTATTCTTTATAAAATGATAAAAGTGGTTTATCTTTTTTAATGCCATTTCCTTATTATCCTTCACAGCAAATGATAGAGTTGCAATTGTTGAAATAAACTCAGCAGAGGAATTCTTAGGTTTTTCAATTACAGGTATAATACGTTGCTTGCGTTTGATACCAAAAATCATAAAAAATATAATAGTTAACAGCAAAATATGGTATGAATAGCTAAGCGAATTATTTGCTAAAATAAACCTAAGGGGAGTTGATTCTTCAGACCAGTAATTCATCAATATTGTCGGATTGTCAGGCAGCAATGAAAGTGATTTCTGAGCAAATCTACGCAAATCATCATTCATCAAGCTTACATTTGTATAAATTGCGGGTAAAGAAGACAAAATCAATTTACCTCCAAATGCGCTTGTACCAATAATTACGGGATAATTTTCATTATTGGGCTTGTAATAATGATAAACAGCATAAATATCAATCGGATAAATCATTAAGCTGTCAAATTTATAATAATCTCCTGAGCTGATTGGTAGGTAAAAACTCTCATCATCATTCAAATATTGGAGCACTTTATTTGTAGTATCGTACTTAAAACCACTTCTAAACGGTGTATATAAATATTGTGATTTAAGTCCTAGCAATTTTGTTATATTATCATTTTTTAAGCCGGATACAAATACATTATTACCCCGTTTAAGCAATTCAATAATATCTTCAACATCAGAACCACTTAGCGGAATGTTATTTGATATCATAAGAAAATTCTTGGGACTCTTGGAGTAAATACCTATATTATCAGATACATCGTACTCTTTTAAATACTCATAAAATGTCTTTGGATATACTTCAATACCGGATTTTGAAAAAATATCACCTGCTAATTCTTTCAGTATAAAAAGTCCGTAGGGATTTTTGTCATTAACGTCATAAGTTGGCGTCCAACTAAATCTCTTAGGCTTTGTAAATTCATAAAATAATAAAGAAACAAAAACAATTCCCGAGAAAATATAAATAATTTTAAGACTGTTCATACTTCATCACCTTTTCTGAAAAGTCATTAAATATTTTTATTATCAAAGAATAATCAGGCTTAGTTAATTCAAACTTTCCATAGGATACGTAGTTGAAAATATCAGAAAGTTTTGTGAAATGATGAGCCAGTTCCTTTCTTTTTATCTCCTTTAAATAATCACTATTAGTCTTACTTATATGGAATTTTAAAACACCGGTGTCAAATAATACTTTTAAATTTTTTAGAAACTGCAATCTGACAGCACCAGAATAATCATTATTTTTCAAGCATTTATCAATTTCACCTTCGAAGTCAATTGAATGAACATCTTTGAGATTAAAAGTAAAATTTGCATTTGGATTAGATAATTTCTTATCTATTCCTGTTGCTCTTTTTTTTCTGATAATCATAATTACAACAAAAATAGCAAGAATTAGAATTATAAACCCAAGGAGATAGTGAGCCCTCGCAAGTCCAACCATTTTCTGAATCGGATAAATAATAAATCTGTCTATTAAATTCCAAATATATTCCATTAAATCAAATTGAGGAGCTTCATTTCTCAAATAATTAAAATTTCTATCCTTTTTAAATTTAATGAACTTAGATTTATCAAATTCACGAATCTCATAATCAGTTGAATCGTAATTTACAAGTGAGTCAATATAGAAACCATGGCTGGCATTAGTCATTTTCTGAATGAAAGTAGTATCATCCATATTATCGGATGATGCATCTGAAGTGTCATACTTGTCATACTGTGAAAATGAACTTGTTGTAAATAGCATCATATTAAAAACAAAAATATTTAAAATCAAGCCCCCATAAACTAATGAATGCTTGATTTTATTTAAATTAATATTTTTGATCCGGTACAACTTATTTGATTTCTGAAGCCATATTTTCAATATTTTTCATCAAGTTACCTGCTTCTTTTAATTCAAATTGACTGTAATAGTAAAATGCCATGAAAATAACAACAAGTCCTGAAAATAGATAAGATATTGTTGAAATAATATTGGCAATTATTGTAATCATCAATATTGCAGGACTATCAGGTGCAGCTGTTACTACTCCAAGAGTTTGAAGCAGACTAAGCATACCTGCCGGAAGGCCAAATACTGCGCTTATAAGAGTATAAACAATTCCTATAACAATCAAGTAGCCCAGAGTTCTCCACCAATAGCCTTTAACAAGATACATACTGCGTTTGAGCGAACCACCTATTCCCGTATCCTCAAAGACCAGCACCACAGGTGATATTGCCATAGCAATTCCAAGATATATTCCAGGAACGAATAAAAATATTGATGCAAAACCAACAATTAAGTAATATACAAGATTCAGAGCTAAAAGACGGGGAAGATATATTTTCACTTGTGCCAGAACATTTTCAAATGGAACCTGAGGTCCGTTATTTATATATTCGACAATATATCCCAAAACAATTGCACCAATTACAGTTATTGACAAGTAATAAATTATGATTATAAGCCCATACTGAATAATCATGTTCTGTAGAAACTCTATTCCAAAATTTTCGAGATTTCCTAAATTATCCGATTGGACTAGGCTCATGTTCTCTGCATGAAAAATACCTAAGACAATACCTAACAAAACTAACAGCGGCAAAGCCATCAGTAATAAGGATTTGAACAAAGGCTTGAGTTCATGTCGTGTGAAAGTAAAAGTAACGTTCATCAAGTCTGAAAACTTGCGATATTCGTTAAACTTAATCTGTAATGAGTTCAACATCAGTACTCCTCTTATATATTTTAATTGGATAAATTACAAAATACCATATCATAAATGATAATGACAGAATAATTATCAAAAAATTGATTACATCCGGCATTTCTGTTAATCTTGTTACAAATCCTTCAAGAAATCCCGCGATAATGAAAATTGGAATTAAAGCTAAAATAATCCTTACACCCCGCAAGGCTCCCATCTTGAAAGATATTGACCGGGAGTATGTACCGGGAAATAAAAAACTGTTGCCTAAAATAATTCCGGCTGCTCCGGCTATGATTATTGCTGATATTTCAAATGTACCGTGAATCCAGACAGTTTTTAAATAATCGTAAAACAACCCCTGACCGGCAAAAAACTGCTGAAAAGATCCAAGCATAACCCCATTTTTGAATAAAATAATTCCGGTGCCTAATGGCGTCATAAGCCCGAAAGCAAACGCATTGAATGATACCATTATGTTATTGAATGTTATCCCCAGGAACATATCAAGTTGATTTGCTTTTTTGTAAACAGCAAGCGGGTCACCCTTTTCAATATTTCTAAGTGTCATATTGACATAATCATCACCCAGAATGATTCTCACAAAGGAATCGTCGTACTTCGTAGAAATTATTCCAATCATAACAGCCACAAAAAAAATCAAGAAAGATATTAAAAATTCCTTTCTTGATTGATAAATCAAAAGCGGAAGCTCATACACCCAATATCTCTTTATATTTTCAAAGTCAAATCTCTTTTTTGAATAAATCTTAGTATGTACCTTCAATGCAAGATTATTTAGATAAAGCGAGGTTTTGCTGTCAGGATAAAAAGTTCGTGAATATGAGAGTGCTTCAACTAAATTTGTATATGCTGATTTAAGTTCGTCAGGTGATAAATTTACCTCTCCTTTGACAAACTTTTCAACAATTTCCCACGAAGGTTGATTTTTTTGCAGAAAAATAATTTCTTTCATTGTATTTTTACATTTTAAACATTTACAAAATTAATAAAAAAAATCTATGGATAGTATAAATTTTAATACAACTCACAATGTTTTTTTAGAATATAAAGCTGCGGGTCTTGTCGAAAGGATAATTGCTTCATTTATTGATTTGATAATTTTGGTATTTTACTCAATATTTCTAAGTTTGATTTTTCTTACTACATTCCTTCTGGATACAACTTATTTATATTTTATTTTTCTTACACCAGTAGTTTTTTATGATTTAATATTTGAAACTCTTGCCAATGGTCAGTCTATTGGTAAGAAAGTAATGGAAATTAGGGTAATAAGAACTGATGGTCTCGAACCAACAATAGTTCAATATTTTTTAAGATGGATACTGCGTCCGATTGATATTTGGTTTTCAAGCGGAGGGCTTGCTGCATTAGTAATATTTTTAAACGGAAAAGGACAAAGAATTGGAGATTTGGCGGCAGGCACAATGGTAGTCAGTCTAAAAAGTCAAATTTCGCTTGATGATACTTTATTCTCAGAAACGGATGACTCATTCTACATACCTGAATTTCCCGAAGCTGTTAAACTCTCTGAAAGTGATATCAATACTTGCAAAGATCTGCTAAAAGCAAACAGGCTGCCCGAAATTCCAACTAAAGTAATTGAAGGAAATTATAAAGTTAAGAATATTCTTGAAGAAAAAATGGGAGTAAAATCCGATAAATCACCACTCGATTTTATTAATAAAGTAGTAAAAGATTATACTCATTATAACCGTGAGATATAAATGGATATCTTGAGTGAATTATCCGGTGTTATTTTAGCTTTAATTTCCAATTTATCTGTATTTTGGATTATTTATTTTGTATTTATAAGTTTTATACTTTTAATATTAATTTTTACTGCTGCTACGAATTTATTTGTTGGACCTTTTTTGCGGAAAAAAATTGAAATTCGGACATTTCCGATGGTATCAATATTGGTTCCGGCAAGAAATGAAGAAAAAAATATCAGAAGATCTATTGAATCAATCGTCAATCAGGATTACCCGAATTACGAAATTATAATTCTTGATGATAATTCAACAGACAACACATACAAAATTTGTCTGGAATATAAAAATTCAGATAATTTCAGATTATTAAAAGGCGGGGACTTACTGCCCGGTTGGCTCGGCAAGAATAATGCCTGCCGACAACTTGCTGAAAATGCAACAGGTGAAATTTTAATATTTACCGATGCCGATAATTTTCATGAGAAATTTGCTGTGAGTAACACGGTTGCATACATGCAGAAGTATAATCTGGGTATGCTCTCAGCATTTCCACAGCAATTTACAAATTCATTCTGGGAAAAATTAATCATTCCGGTTATAGATTTAATCATTTACTCAGGACTAATTTTGTGGACAACATTTCTTCTTCCGTTTAAGGTTTTTGCTGCCGCAAATGGACAATGGATTGCTTTTACAAGGCTGGCTTATGATAAAATCGGTGGACACAATGCGGTTAAGCATCATATCGTTGAAGATGTTGCTTTAAGCAGAGCGGCAAAAGATGCCGGAATTAAAACCCTAACTACTGCCGGAACAGGTGCAGTCTATGGCAAGATGTATTCAAACTTTGGTGAAATATGGCAGGGCTTAAGTAAAAATATTTATGGGCTAACCGATTTCAAAGCAATCCCGTTTTTTATTCTACTGTCACTAATTTTTATTTGCGGCATCTTACCCTACTTTTTGCTTTTTGATAATGAATTACGCCCATTTGCTACAATTGCGGTTGCTCTAAATATTTTATGGAGAATATTTTTAAGCATTGGATTTAAGCACAGCGTTGTTATATCAACTATTCTGCATCCGTTATCATTATTAATGCTAATTTCAATCGGAGTAAATTCGTTCATTGCCTCCACTTTCGGTACGCTAAAATGGAAAGGAAGAGATATAAAAATTCATTTTGAAGAAAAATGATAATATTCAATACCTTCAATTAAAATTCAATTGATGATATAATCTGTCAATTATCTGACGACTTTCAGCATCTATATTGCTATAGCAGTAGTTATATTCAATTGTTTTCAATAATTTATACAATTCACTACGATTAAGGATTACTCTTGGCAGGCAATGTCCTTCAAAGTTGTATAATAAAAGAAACAAATCATTATCTTCGGATTGCAAAGTATTGCAATTCACTACAAGATTAGTTTTTGAATTTACTTTTGCCAAATTGAAAATTGAGTCTGAAGTTATATTACGCAAATAAATTTTAAAGGATTTCCAGTCTATACTCTCAATACCATATTTATTAGTATTAATCTCTAAAAGTATTTCTTTGTAAACATTATTCTTGCTACCTGAGTGAAATATTCTAATAACATCACATTTGAAAGTTTTGTTAGTCTGAATTGTATCATCAGGATTAGCCGCAAATAATATCTGTGGAGAAACAAATAAAAGCAAAATTCCAAGCAGTATCTTCATACTAAAACCCCCTATGATATAACAATTCAATTATTAAAGAAACGATATTGTTTTCGGATTATTTCTATTAGATTATTTCGCTTTGCTTGTTAAGTGAAATAATCAAAGTTTGACAAAAAAGTTATTATTTAAAATTTTACTTCTCTGCTTTTTGCTCTATTTGATGTAAACAACTTTTTCTGAATAAATATTTTTACCGTCATTAATTATTACATTATAAACTCCCTGCTCAAGTCCTTTTGGATTCCAAATGTAAGGATATTCAAGGGAATTAACCAATCTTCCATACATATCGTAAATGCTGACTGTAAGTTCTTGCTCATCTGATTCAATTTTTAGAAATTCATTAAAGGGGTTTGGAAAGATTCTGACTTTTCCGCTATTTATATCACTTACAGATGTACTTACTCCTTCAAGCAAGTCAATTTTTGCATTAACATTTTGTCCGTGGGTAAAAGAATGATGAGCCGATATTACAAGATAATTCTTACTGTTTGTCTGAACAGGCAAGTTAAAATCTTCTGCTGATTCAAGATGTTTATAATATTCAAACGCTTCGAAAGGTTGCTTTCTTTTAAAATTCTCGAAATTTATACTATCACAAAGAAAAGCTGTGATATTTCCCTTATCCTCCTCATTCCACAGATAGAAGCGACTTCTTTGACTGTCGCGGCTGTTTCGGTGGGTTAATACATCCTGCGACCTAAGATTTATTCTGATACCATAAGTTCCATTACCGTCCATACGAACTTGATTTACTTGAAGGTCATTTTCAGTGTTAATTTCATAAACAAGATTTGCTGAATAAGTACTTCCTGCAACTGTATTAACACTATTGACAGAAAATGCTCTTGTGGAATCACGTGGCGCCCAGCCAAATATCGGATGATATGCCTGTGCGAGATACCTTTTCTGCTCACCTGCTTTAAAATCGGCATTCCCGTTCCTGTCTGTAAATACGGTTCCGCATTTAACAAAATTTGAACTTGTACCCATGCTTGGCGATGCGAATAAATTAATCATCGCACCTGCAACTGGATTGCCTGCATTATCCAATACACGTAATTTCAAATTACTTGTATTTGCATAATACTCAGTAAAATTGACAGTATAGCCGTCAGGTCTGAAACCTTCAACCATTGCATTTTTCCAACTGTACGAACCACGGTCGAGCATATTGGTAATACCGTAAAATGCGTTTCCTCGCTCTGATAAACCACCTCTGAAAAATTCAAAATGATGCCAGTCTAAGTCCCATACTGCACCAAAAACATGGTCTTCACTCCAAGTTCCAAGATAAATTATAGGAATTAGAGCTGTACGGCAAGTAGCAGCAACAAGAAAGGCATCTTCATTACACATACCATCGTGTTTCATAAGTATCTGATTCGGCTGAAAAGCACGCGGTTAAGTAACATCAACCGGTAAGGCACGTGAGCACCAGTTGCCGATTAAATCAAGTGCTGAATTCTCCGGATTAAGCGGGCGATTAAATGGAAAATACGCTTTTTTTCTATCCCATAAATATCGCGTTGTTTGAATTAGCTCTCCGAATCTGGGTATTGTAAGGATTGAACCTTTTGCCGTGGTTTTATTTACATTCCTGTAATCATAAAGTGCATCAGGATTATTCCAGATATAATCTCTCCAGGCATAACCGTAGGTTCTCTGGCCGGAGGCATTGTTATTATTATCACGTACATATACACCCTCCTGATCCATCTTGGGATGCACAACATACCAGTAATAAATATCTGAAGGAATTTCAGACCAGACGGTATCGCGTTTGGCGCTATCATAAATTCGGTATCTTGTAGTTGTTCTGAAAGTGCGGTCTGCAAAATTTCCATGCTCGACAATTTCCACATATTGCAATGAATCAGCAAAAAGATAGATATACTCTGCATTGCGGATAATCGCTTCCTTATCCACAATAAATCGTGAATCAACAAGCGATTGATAAGACATATTTGCAAGTACAAACGCTACTTCATCTTTTATTTTTTCTTCTGCTTTTAGAATTAGATTTGCATATTCTCGCTCAGTTTGAATGCCATGACTGCGAAGCTCAGTAAGTTTTAGTCTTAGCTGGTCTTCAATCCACTTCGGACTTTGCAATATTGCAGATTCGGATTCTTCAGTCAGTACAGTTCCGGTTCTGATATATTTTAAATTTTTATTCACAGGGTCAATTTCTACAGCAAGATAAGTTGTTGGGTTCAGATATTGCTTAAAATCAACACTTTCAATTATCTTTTCATCACTTTCTTTGAAAAACGAACTACTTTGCGGCAATATCAGCGGTTTAAGAACTTTTGGTATTACTTTTAAGTCAGGTAAGTCTATTGGTGTAGCTGTAAGCTGATAATCACTCTGATAAACAACTCCACTTTTATCATCAGCGGAACGCTCAATTTTAATGATTTCCTGCGAAATTGCAAAATTAGACAACAAAAACAAAATTATCAAAATTGCGGGTTGATACTTCATAAATCACCAAAAAATTTTTGTTAAGAATAATAATACAAATATAATAAAAAAAAATATTTTTTTATGAATACGTGTAAATTTTAGTGAGAAATTTCAGTATTTTATTTCAGTAATTTTTTTAGAATTTTCAGCGTTCTTGATTAGCATAGCAAAAACAAATTCGAAATTTTTAAAGTGAAATTATTTTGAACTGCGCAAAGAGCTTCCAAATTACTCGTTTTGAATTAATCGTAAAAAATATTTTGATTCTATCTGTTTAATTTCAAAATTATATATAATATTTTGAGTAGTTTAGTGTTATAGTATAAAATAAATAAATTAAAGATAATTATGAGTAAGCAATTAATAAGATTTGACTGGGCAATCAAAAGACTTTTAAGAAACAAAGCGAATTTTGTGGTTCTTGAAGGTTTTTTAAGTGAATTGCTTTTTGACAATATCAAAATTGAGCACATTTTAGAAAGCGAAAGTAATCAGTTTTTTGATAATGATAAATTCAACAGAGTTGATATTCTGACTCAAAATTCAAAGAACGAATTAGTAATTATTGAAATTCAAAATACTTATGAGATTGATTATTTTCAGCGAATGGCTTACGGGGTCTCAAAAAGTATTTCTGAGAATTTGAGATTAGGTCAGAAATTTTCAGAGATAAAGAAAGTAATTTCAATAAATATTATATATTTTGAATTAGGTCAGGGTAAAGATTATATTTATAAGGGTGTTACTGAATTTAAAGGACTTCATGAAAATGATTTGCTTGGACTTTCCGAGAAGCAGAAAAAAACATTTTTAAAGGAAAATGTATCAGAGATTTTCCCTGAATATTATCTTCTGCGTGTGAATCAATTCAATGATATTGCAAAAGATACATTAGATGAATGGATATATTTTCTAAAAAACAGCGAAGTCAAAGATACATTCAAAGCAAGAGGATTAAGAGAAGCAAATGAAGTCTTGGATGTAATGCGGCTTCAAGAAGAAGACAGATATGGTTACAATCGCTTTTTAGATAGTCTTCACCAAAAAGCAAGCGAAATATTTTCACTGCAAACTGAAGCTGAATTTAAAGCTATTGAAAAAGGGAAAAATGAAAGAAATCTTGAAATAGCAATTGAGCTGATTCATAAAAACTTTGCTGATGAAATGATTGCAGAGATAATAGGTTTAAAACTCGATAAAATTCAGGAATTGAGAATGTTATCTAAAAAATGAGTATCACAAAATTATTCTTATTTAAGTCCTTTATGAATTTGATAGATAGTTATTGATTTGTTATAATTGAACTAAGTCGAAACGTGTTTTTGCTTGCACGTTTCGACTTAGTTTATTATTAGTATAACCAGATTTTTTAGAGATGAGTAAAATTTAACAGCCCCCTGCTTTTTTTGCCTTCTTTACAGCCACCGGTGCTGATTTTGGTCTTGCTATAGCAACCGGCTCTTCATCACCTTCAAATACTGCACCAAAAGATTTTGCTACAGCACGCTTTCTGTTGTAATCCCTTATTTCATCTTCATTCGGATTATTGGGCAATATCGGATTCATTATTATTTTATCCCATCCCTGCTGTCCACCATAAAGAATATTGACAGAGTTTAAACCATTTTTGTTTAGTATTCGCATAGCTTCAAAAGAGTACAAATCATCATTTGAGATAATTATATACCTTTCCAAATTATCAAATAATCCGGTTTTTAACTGCTCAAGTCCGATATTTTCAGCATAAGGAAGTGATGTTTTCTGAAAATCTTCTGAATTTCTCAAATCAAAAATCCGAAAATTTGCTTTTGAAGTAATAATTAAATCAGCAAGTTCGTAATGGTCTATGGCTTTGAATTTTTGCCCAACCAGAGTTTTGATTTCTTCCTGTGAATAATCTTTAGCAACTTTTTCCTGTGCCGGATTTCCCGCAATTAGTGCTACGATACCAAAAATTATCGCAAGAGCAATCGCAATTTTAATTTTCATTTTTTAAGCTCCTTTATTCATTTTTCTTTCTAAAACTTCAGAACCCCAGAATCCTAAAAGTGCCATGACAATAACTGCAAAAACAAGCACCCCGTATGAAATTCCAAAATAATTAAACAATGTAACTTCTCCCATATTGGTAGAGAGGTAAAATTCTTCGATTGATGGGTAGATTGTACCAAATACGAATATTCCAAAAAATACCCCAAGAATATATACAGCAGCATCAATTTTACCCGTAGCAAATGATACTATTGATGTTCCCGGACAGTAGCCACCAATTATAAAGCCCGCACCAAGAATCAATCCACCGACAAGCTGTGGCAGGAGATAAGTATCACCATAGAAAATCTTGCTCAAATCAAGCCAGCCGAATAATGCAAAGAAATATACTCCTATCATTGCTGTTACAATCGCTGTAAACATTACTTTAAATACTGATAAATCTTTGAAGTAAAACTGTGCTGTCAGTTTTGAAGCATTTCCCAAACCGCCTTTTTCAAGAAAGAAACCAAAACCTATACCGATTACGAAAGCAATAATAAAGCTGATTTCATCATTGAAGGCGCCAAAATTAAAAAGAGGAAAACTCATTGCCACTGTCTCCTAAGAAAATATGCAAATAAATAACCGCCGGCAAATACTGCCATCATAAACACCCAGCTTCCAAGATTCAGAAGTGCGCCCCCCGATAGTGCCTGACCGCTTGTGCAGCCCCTTGCAAGTTTAGCTCCAAATCCCATAAGCCCTCCGCCAATGAAAGCAAAAACTAATCTCATTGTTACAGAAGCTCTTGGACCTTTCTCAACTTTTTTTACGATACGGTTCGATAAAGCTGCTGAAATGAAACCGCCAAAGAATAATCCTAAAACTTGATACACAAGCCAGTCTTTCATTGGGTTGGGGTGAGCTTCACCTACATATTGATTGTAATACTTTGAATCAGCAGTATATTCCGGTGCTACTTTTTCAACTGCTACTGCCGTAACAGTCGAAACAGCTCCTGATGCACCAATACCGCGACCCATAAAAATAAATGTCAGAAAAAGTACAACACCCAAGCCGATTCCTGCCATATAGGGATTAATATACTTCTTCGGTTCTGCTTTTGCATGAGAATGAGAATGTACATGTGCAGACTCAATCACAACTGAATCTGCTGAATTAATAATATTTTGATTTTCCATTTATTGCCTCTGTTTTTAAGGTATAACATTCATTGACCAACTACTGTACTGCCCTGCATTTACAATTATAAACCGCAATGCAAGACCTCCAAGAATTACCATTATTGGAGCTATTGCAGTATGGTTGATTTTGTCATTTACTGCAAATAATTGAATTATCAGCGGAATAACAATTCCGATTCCTACAACAAGCACCCAAAATGCCGCTGCATATTGTCCTGTTAAAAGTACCTGAACTGCCTCCTGATGAACCTGCGTAGAGCCGATAAATCCAATTAGTATCAGGAAAAGAATCAGAAGTTCAAATATTAAAAGTCCGTTATCTGCTTTTGCAAGTAATTTACTTTCCTGCGCATTTTTGGCTACAAGGTGAATAAATGCTGCTGCACTTGATAAGCCGGATACAAGGAACAATACCCAAAGCATTGAACTATTCCATAGCGGACGGGCTGCAAAAGTAGAAAGCAGAACGCCGGTGTACATTCCAAGCATTGCACCAATTACCATAGAGCTTGAGCCGATTACTTTCACAAGTTTGTTCCTGTTATTCAGGTATTCGGAAATTTTTCCTGTTTGTGGTAGTATTTTTTCAAGTAATTTCATAGGTTTTATAAAAGCAAGTATTGCTAAAACCGGATAGACAAGCAGCAATATCCATGCACCCCACGACATTGGAGAAGCAATTCTGAATGTGGTATAAAATCTCCAGACATTGAATTTATTTTCAAGGTCCATAAATAAAAAACCCATACCAATACTCATTGCAATTATGCCCACCAGTGGCATAAACGAGCAGGAACAATTCTCATTTTTCTGTCTGCCGCTGAAAACAAACCAACCTACTATTATCATAACTCCGGCAGTAAATCCGCCAAGGAAAAGATACATAGCAACATCCCAGCCCCATATACTAAGAATTGGGTCAATTTGCGGATTATTTCGTGTATTGAAAATTTCGTGCATTTATCTGTCTCCAATTAAGTTAAATAATAAATTTGCGGTTTGGTTCCTGCCGCAGGATTTAAAGAATGATGTTTACGGGAATTTAAAAGTTTGTTCACTTCGCTTTGTGGGTCGTCAAAATCACCGAAATACATACAATTTGTCGGACAAACCGAAACACAAGCGGGGTCTTTGCCATCCTTAATACGATGGACGCAAAATGTACACTTCATTGCGACTTTTTCAGTTGGATGAATGAATCTCGCATCATAAGGGCAAGCTGCGATACATGCTTTACAACCACTGCATTTATCATAATCTACAAGCACGATACCACCAAAATCTGTTTTCTGACTCGCACCACAGGGACAGCAGTAAACGCAAGGTGGATTATCGCAATGATTACATCTTTCAGTTCTTATTTCCATGTGGATGTCTGGAAATTTTCCTTTTGATTCATATACAATCCAATCACGGTCAAATCCGAGAGGTACTTCATTCTCTGTCTTGCAAACTGCAACACAATCCATACAGCCGACGCATTTCTTTGTATCAATTACCATTCCGTATCTTGCCATCTTACACCTCCGTAACAAAAGTAACAAAATTCAAATTCATCGCTGTTCCTCCCATCAGAGGGTCAATTTTGACATTTGTAAGAAGTTCGGTATCATTAGCACCTTTCATATAAGCACCTGTCAGATGTTTTGAAGTATGCCCAAAACCGTGAGCCATATAAACGCAGTCCGTTCTAATCATTTCAGTTACTTTCGCTTTAATTTTATTGCTTAAAATATCATCCTGATTTTTTAATCTGATATACTGGTCATTTTTTATATTCCATCTTCTTGCAATATCAGCATTAATCCATATTTCATTTTCATCTTTCAAATCACTTAAAATTCTGTTTGTTTGAGTTCTGCTGAATGTATGCATAGGAACTCTGCCGAAAATCAGACGATAAAATCCAGCCGGAGGTTCTTCAGTTGGTTTATATTTCGGAACAGGGTCATATCCCGCAGCAAGAAGCTGTTGAGAGTAAAATTCAACCTTTCCGGATGGGGTATCAAAACTCATTGGGGCGCCATCCTGCTCATAAACAGGTTCTTTTGGTGATTTTGCAATTCCGGTCTTCTTTAATTCATTATAGTCCACACCTGCCGATTCAACTCTTACTTTGAGATAATCCTCAATATCATTCCATGGAAAATACTCATCAAGATTAAGTTTGTGCCCTAATTTTTTTGCTATCCACCAACCGGGCTTCTGGTCTTGCGGTGCTTCAACTACCGGCTGACGATAAAGCATAATCGGCTCTTTAAATGGTGGTGTGTAAAGTTCATCAAATCTTTCAAGATAAACGCTTTCAGGAAGAACAACATCAGCATAGCCGGTAATTTCACTTGGGAGAATATCAATTGCAACCATTAAATCAAGATTGTTAATTGCCTCAATTGTTCTCTTTCTGTCCGGTATTGCCTGAAGCAAATTTGTTGAGTAAACAAACCACGCTTTTATCGGATACGGCTCACCAGAAATTGTGGCATCTATAATCCCGTTTGTAATACTTTCCATCGCAAAAGGATACTTGTCATTCGGATTATCAACTTTTTCGTGCATTTCGGGATAAGCAGGTATTGGATATTTTGGCAAATCAAATCTTGCAGGTTCGTAAAATCCACCTTTTTGATTCCAGTTTCCAAGAAGTGCATTCAGAAGTGCAATTGCTCTTGAGCGCTGTGTGTCATCGCCGTATTTTGTAGTATGTCTCCCCGGATGAATTACTGCCTGTGGTGCATATCTTGCCATTTCACGGGCTGTATCCCGAGTCATTTCAGGATTAATTCCCGTAATAGGATATGCCCATTCAGGAGTATAATTTTTAATTTCTGATTTAAATTCCTCAAATCCGCTGCCATATTTTTCTATAAATTGCTTATTATAAATATTTTCATTGACGATAACATTCATCCAAGCAAGAAACAGTGCAATATCAGTTCCGGGCTTGATTGGCAGATAATATTTTGCTTTGCTTGCTGCAATTGAATAACGCGGGTCAACAACAATAAGAGATCCATTATTCTCGATGAAATGTGCAAAATCCTGCAATAAAGTATTATGAACATTTTCACCAATATGAACACCCGGCAGAACAAGACATTTGGTATTGCGAACATCCACTCTTTCAGGTGAACCCGGCACGTGTCCGTAAGTGAGCATAAATCCTGTATCACGAGGACCGCGACATTGAGCAAAGCTTGGCTGAGCATCATTAAAGCATCCGTATGAATTTAACAAATGCTTAAAGAACGCCCCACCGGTCCCATGATGAAATAATGCTGTTGATTTGGCTCCATGTTCGGCTTTAATTTTCTGCATTTTTTCAGCAATATAGTTAAATGCCTCATCCCATGTCGAAACCACCCATTCATCTTCACCTCTTTTAGTATTACGTTTTCTGATTAATGGTGCTTTAAGACGGTCAGGGTCATTATGAAATCCGACTCCACCGGTTCCGCGTGTGCAGAGCCGACCATTTGATAATGGGTCATCGGGATTTCCTTCGATTTTCCAGAGTTTGCCGTTCTTTTTGTAAGCAATTGCCCCACATTTCCAGAAACAAATTTCGCAATAAGTCGGAACTGCCTCAATCTTACTTTCGCCGTGGCGACCTGAAGCTGATTCAGCTTCAGAGTAAAAACCTTTGTGAAGAGTTGTTGCTACGGCTGCTGCGGCAAATGTTCCTGCCGAAATCTTCAAAAATCTTCTTCTTGATAACTGTTTCATTGAACAACCGATAATTTTTTTATTGAATTTTTTATATCTATACAATTAATTTTTCTATATACATCACACTCATAACAATCCATTTTTTCGCAAATATTGTTCGTGTGTTTAAACATCCAGCAGGGCTGTTCTGCCTGCTGAAAAGCCAAACAGTTACTTCGGTCATTTTCAGAACAGTTTACCATTGACCAGCAGGGAACAAGAGAAAATATTGCCTGAATTGCATTAATCGAGAATTTCTTTTCCTGAATTTTCTGTCTTAAGCAACGAAGTCTTTGTATATCATTTTCAGAATATAATCTGTTACGGTTATCCGGCTTATACGATATTATCAATCCTTCCCGCTCATACATCCTTATCGTATGAACCGAAATATCGAGCATCCTTGCGGCGGATGATATACTGAAAACCGGTTTGTCTTTATCAAACTGATTCATTTCAAATCTACAACTATATTTTTGAATATCAACTTTTTTACTATTCAAAAATATAACTTTTTACAGAATTATGCAAGAAATATTTTTATAAATACATTATTTTTCAATAATTTACATTAATTTAATCTAATAATTAATATAGTATAATTTAAATTGCCAATTAGGAATATCATTGTCTAACATTTAGATAAAACTTAATTTTTTTTAATATTGAAATGATGTTTAAATTTAAGTCAAAAAATTAATATTGAAATTAAGTTGATTGTGTTTAAAACTTTTTTATATAATTTTTTTTTATTAAATTCGTATATTAATTTATAACATAATACATTTTTGTTTTTATATATCCATAACAACTATAAATATGCCCCTAATACGTTCTACTTAATTCAACTTACCAATTTGAATAAAATTTTTATTTATTTTTTAATCTAAAGGTTTATATGTCTCCAAGATTACGAAAACTTAATGCTGATGAACCGACCAATCCCGAAAGCGAAATTTCCAGACCAGGTACTTCTTCAAAAAGCGTTATTGACATTGCAGAAATGCAAAAAAAGAAAATTGCTGACCTTACATCAATGGCAAAATCATTAGGTATTACTGATTTTGCAGATTTAAGAAAACAGGAATTGATATTAAGGATTGTTGAAGCTCAAACTACACAGGTAACCAAAGAAACTGAAGCTCCTTTAGAAGGGTTAATATCAGGTAGTGGCGTTTTGGAAGTACTCGCTGATGGATACGGATTTCTAAGATCAAGTGACTACAATTACTTGCCATCACCCGATGATATTTATGTTTCCCCATCTCAGATTAAGCGATTCAGCTTGAGAACAGGTGATACAATCAAGGGGCAGGTACGCCCACCCAAAGAAGGCGAAAGATTTTATGCTTTACTTAAAGTTGAAAGTGCAAATTTTTCAGAGCCCGAAAGAATCAGGGAAAGAACTCTTTTTGACAATCTAACACCACTCTATCCTGATGAAAGATTAAACCTTGAAAAATTACCAAGTGAATATTCAACAAGAATTTTTGATATGCTTTGTCCAATTGGTAAAGGTCAGAGGGGATTGATTGTTTCACCTCCAAAGTCAGGTAAAACAATTCTACTTCAACAAATTGCAAACAGTATAGCAAGCAATCATCCGGAAGTTGTACTGATTGTACTTTTAATTGATGAGCGTCCCGAAGAAGTAACCGATATGGAACGTTCGGTAAAAGCCGAAGTAGTGTCATCAACTTTCGATGAGCCACCTGATCGTCACGTACAGGTTGCCGATATGGTACTTGAAAAAGCAAAAAGAATGGTAGAAGCTAAGCAAGATGTGGTAATTCTATTAGATTCAATTACAAGACTTGCCCGTGCTCATAATACAGTTGTACCTCACTCAGGTAAAATCTTATCCGGTGGTGTTGATGCAAATGCACTCCACAAGCCTAAGAGATTCTTTGGTGCAGCCCGTAACGTGGAAGAGGGCGGTTCACTAACAATTATTGCAACAGCTCTGATTGAGACCGGTAGCCGAATGGATGAAGTAATTTTTGAAGAATTCAAAGGCACGGGTAATATGGAACTTGTGCTTGACAGAAAAATTGCAGACAGAAGGATTTATCCTGCTATTGATGTCAATCGTTCAGGAACAAGACGAGAAGAATTGCTTATGGATAAAGATGAACTTCAGAGAATTTGGATTGTTCGTAAAGTTCTTAGTGAAATGTCATCTATTGAAGCTATGGAATTCCTGCTTGACAGAATGAAAGGCAGAAGAACAAATCGTGAATTCTTACTTTCGCTTAACAATTGATTCTAAGATTTAAATCGCTATAAAAAGCAAAGGGGCTGCATTAATAATTTGCAACCCCTTTATTTTTGACATTGAATGGTATAATTATTTGGCAATAGCCATACTACGTCTTTCACGAACAACTGTAACTTTAATCTGCCCGGGATATTCCATTTCGCTTTCGATTCTTGTAGCAATATCCATAGCTGTTTGGTCTGCAAGCATATCATCAACTCTTTCCGGTTCGACAATAACACGAATTTCACGTCCTGCCTGAATTGCAAATGATTTAGAAACACCATCAAAACTTAGTGCTATTTCTTCTAATTTCTGAAGCCTTTTAACATAATTTTCAAGTGATTCCCTTCTTGCTCCGGGTCTTGCACCGCTGATTGAGTCTGCTGCCTGCACAAGAACTGCAATCGGTGTTTCCATTTCAATATCTTCGTGGTGGGCACCAATAGCATTACAGACAACGTGCTTTTCTTTATACTTCTTAGCTAAATCGAAACCAAGAAGTGCGTGCGGACTCGGATCCTGCTCAATAGTCTTGCCGACATCGTGAAGAAGACCTGCACGCTTTGCAATCTGAACATCAAGTCCGAGTTCAGCTGCCATAATTCCACAAAGATGTGACACTTCGATAGAGTGATTAAGCAAATTCTGCCCGTAGCTTGTACGGTATTTCATCTTACCGATTAGCTTTAGAAGTTCCGGGTGCATTGTATGGATGCCGAGATCCATAATGGACTGCTCACCCAAAGAACCAAGTTCACCTTCAAGTTCTTTACGTGTTTTTTCAACAATTTCTTCAATTCTTGTTGGGTGAATTCTCCCGTCAAGCATTAATTTTTCAAGCGAAATTTTAGCAACATGACGGCGAAAAGGGTCAAATCCGGAAATAACAACCGCTTCAGGCGTATCATCAATTATAAGGTCAATACCGGTTGCAGCTTCAAAAGCGCGGATATTCCTGCCCTCGCGACCAATAATTCTGCCCTTCATCTCATCGCTTTCGAGATTCACAACACTAACAGTACTTTCTGCGCTATGATCTGATGCTGTTCTTTGGATAGCCTGAACAATAATATTCTGAGCTTCGCGGTTAGCAATTGATTTAGTTTCTTCCCTGATTTGTCTTATTTGAAGTGCTGCCTGACTTTTTGCTTCATTAACAAAACCTTCTATAAGTTGCTTTTTAGCTTCTTCTTTTGAGAGCCCTGCTATCTGTTCCAGCTTTTTTGCCTGTTCAGTAATCAATCCATCAAGTTGGGACTGTTTCTCTTTGATAATAACTTCCCTTTTAGCAACATCTGCCTCGATTGCTTGAAAATTCTTTTCTTTTTTAAGAACTAAATCAAGCTTTTGCTCAATTCCTTCTTCTCTTTTCTTGACGTGTTTTTCAGATTCAGCAATTTTTGCTTTTCTTTGGTTAACTTCCTGTTCAAATTCCTGTTTTCTTCTATGCCACTCTTCTTTCGCTTCTAGAATTTTCTCTTTCTTTATGTTTTTAGCTTCGTATTCAGCGTCTTTGATGATATTTTTAGCTGAATTCTCAGCTTCGTTGATTATCTTTTGTGATGATTTTTTAGCAAGAACATTTCCAATTATGAAAGCAACAACAAATCCGGCTATACTACTAATAATTATAATCGTAAAATCCATATAATAAAATACTCCTAAAATCTTAATTTAAATAATAAAAGAAGTCGCAAAACAGAGCCTACCTTTCAAGTGAATATCACGAGAAAGGGCCACGGAGAGCTTGAAGAACCTCTCTTAAACGGGCGGGTAAAATAGCCCGACTATTTCTTACTTCCACTGAGCCGTTACACAACTAAATCCTTTCGGAAATTGAGGCCTGTCTTACGTAATCTGAGACTAATCCCTAAGATATTAATTTATAGTTCTTATAACATTCGTTTTGACAACGGCTGTATTTTGCGACCGTAAATAAATAATAATAATTCAAAGAACAATACACTAAGAGATAGATTTATCAATAATTTGAGTAATTCTATCAATTTCGTTTCGGAAATAAATTCGTTCAGATTCAACATCTGACTCTAATTTCGATAATTTTTCGGCTAAGTTCAAAGCTGATAATACATATAGCTGAGATACAGGCAATTTCACTTCCGATTGATTTTGTAACTCATCTAATTCAGCATTAACAATATCTACCGCCTTACGGAGCAATTCTTCATTATCGCTTGTAAGCTTATACTCCAAACCACCAATTATGACTTTATGAACTTTCTGTGTCATTTGATAATTAAAAATTTATACAATAAAAGTATTGAAGACGAACATATAGCAATTTTATAATTGTTTTTAAAAATTCGCTTTAAACCAAATTTCAAATTAACATTTAGAAGTGGTTTATACAAATTATTTTTAACAAATTGCAATTTTGAATGCAATATTTGTTATATTTTTTTAAGTTAAACCCGTTCCTGCATCAATTTTCGGTATTAATTTCCTGTTTTAGAGGTACAGAAAATGAAAATGTTGATCCTTTTCCTACTGTACTCTTCACCCAAACTTTGCCATGGTGAGCATCAATCAACTTTTTCACAATCCAAAGCCCAAGCCCTGTCGACGACTCTCCCTGAGTTGGTTTGGCGCTAAGCCTTGCCCCTCTCTGGAAGGCATGTTTCAAATCTTCCTCTGTAAGTCCGAGCCCATTGTCATTAACTTCTACTACTACACCTGAGGAATCCTTGTAAGTTTTGATTCGGACTGTTCCACCATTTTGAGTAAATTTTATAGAATTTGAAATTAAATTATCAAGGACTTCATCTATTCTTTGTGGGTCAATTTCTGTGTTGGGCAATCCTTCTTCAAGCTCTGAGAATAAATTAATACTCTTATTCTTAGCTGCAATATGATTTCTATGGAATACATCTTTCACCACATGATTTATATCGCAAGGTTCGAAATTTAAGTTCATTTTGTTTGTTTCCAGAGACAATATTCTGGATACTTCCTGAGAAAGAGCAACAATTTTGATGGTTGTATTAGCTATATCTGAAATGATTTCCTGCTGCTCTGAAGCAGATAAATCATAAGAAGTAAGCAATTCAACCAAACTTTTTATAAGTGAGGCAGGATTCTTAATGTCATGAATAATTACAGCAAACAAATCGTCTTTTTGTTTTTGAAGTTCTTCAAGCTCTAATTTATGTTTAGAAAGCTTTGTTATGCTGTTTTGAAGTTCTTTGTTTTGGGTTGTAAGTTGATTGCCTCTTAAACTCATTGCTTCAATCTGCCCTCGAAGTGAAGCAATTTCAGCTTTTAGCCGACTATTTTCAAGTTGCAATTTTTCGTAATCTTCGATACTGACGACATTTTTCATAAATGAATAATCCTGAGCTTGTGGTTTAGAAATACTTGTTTTTCCTTCAATCACTTTTGGCTTTTTCTGAATAACGATTATTAAAGCAGCGATAAGTGCTACAACAAAAAATATCAAAATATAATTAAAATATTGGGACATACCTGAGTTTGAAGATGTTGAAAGAGAATCATTTACCGGAGTAGCCTTAATTAAATCGGAAAGAGAATTGAGCCTTGCTTCAAGTGAATCGTTTTTCTTTTTTAGATTATATTTTTCATTATCAACTTCAATTTCCAAATCAACTGATTCAGCCGACCATTTTCTTTGCAAATCAAAAGCAGAGATACTTAAAAAATAGTTGTCATTTTTTAGATTTTTAAATATAGCACTTGTTACACCAAGTGTTTTAACTGATGAGTCGAGCCCGTTTTTGAATACTGTTCTGAATAAAAAAGGGGATTTTTCAGAATTTCCATCTGCATGAAGTTTGAAGTTGATTGTTATTGAATCAGTTTCTGAAATCAAAAATTTATTTTGATTATCCGGCTGTTTATCATTGTTGATGAATATGCTTTCAATAACAACTTTTTTAGTCGGGTCCAAAGGTTGTGAAACCGTATTCTGCGAAAAAAATGAACTCAAGGAAAATACAAAGCACAAAATTATTATTACTCTATTCATCTGCATACTCAATTTATTGTTTTTGATATTTATAAAAAAAGAAAATAAATATAATAATTCACATAGAACTATCATTCAAATATCGGAATATTTTTTCAATTAATTAAACTTTTTTATATAAAGGGCATTTTTTTTCTGAAAAAAGGAGATTTTAATATAAAAATGTGCTATTTTAGTTGTTGTGTTTGTATTCTAAAAATGTTTTTTTTTGTAAAATGATAAAAATTGGTTTATTTCCGTTAAATTTAATAATGTTTCCTGAGGCGATGTATCCGCTTCATATTTTCGAGGAGAGATATAAGCTTCTAATCAATAGTTGCTATGCCTCCGGATTGGAATTTGGAATCAATTTCATTAATAGTTCCGGCATAAATGAAATTGGTTGCACAGCAATTGTTTCCGAAGTATTAAAAAAATACTCTGATGGCAAGATGGATATAATTGTTCAGGGTATTTCCCGCTACAGGATTATGAAATTAAAAGAAGGCGAGGAGCTTTATTATACCGCTGAAGTAGAGCCATTTGCCGATGACGACTTTGAGATTGACAAAAAAATTCTGGATGAAGCAGTAAGAATGTATAATAAAATTATTGAGGGTATAACAAGTCTGAAAATTGACAAGATTAATCCTGACAAACTTCCAGTCAAATATCCTTCGTTTCTGATTGCCCAAAAAGCAGGTATGACCGCAGAGCAAAAGCAGTCGCTGTTGGAAATCAGAAGCGAAAATCTAAGACTTAAAACAATATCTAATCACTTGAGGAAAGTACAGCCTATGATTAAGCGTGCAGAAGTAATATCAAATATTGTCAAAAATGACGGCTACCTAAACCCATGGGAGCTTGGCAAATGAGCCAAAGGTTTCCGAAGGTAATGGGCATTTTGAATGTAACACCTGATTCATTCTCTGATGGTGGTTTGTACCAGGACATAAATTTAGCCCATAAGAGAGCAATGGAAATGCTCGAATCGGGTGCAGATATAATTGATATTGGTGGAGAAAGCACCAGACCCGGAGCTGAATCAGTCTCACTCCAAGAGGAACTCAACAGAGTAATTCCACTAATTAAATTGATAAAACATAGTCAAGCCAACGTTGTAATTTCAATAGATACAACAAAGTACGAAGTCGCTAAAGCTGCTCTTGAAACAGGTGCAACTATGATTAATGATGTTTCCTGCTTGCGTAAAGAAAAGCGGCTTGTAAATCTTTCGGGAGAATATAATGTTCCACTGATAATTATGCACTCAAGAAACACACCTAAGGAAATGCTTAAAAACGCTGACTATAAAAATGTTGTATCCGAAGTAACAAGTGAACTTAAAGCTGCAATTCAGTTTGCCGAAAATGAAGGTTTAAATAATATAATGATTGACCCGGGAATAGGATTTGCAAAGAATTATTGTCACAATATTGAAATATTAAGAAATTTAGATAAATTTGAAGAGCTCAAATATCCAATTGTTCTTGGAATATCCAGGAAAAGATTTATTGGAAAAATGCTTGGATTAGTAAATCCTGTTGACAGAGATTTGGCAACAATGATGATTCATTCGGTACTTCTAAACAAGAATATTGAAATAATAAGAGTACATAATGTTGAGCTTGCTATACAACTAAAAACTATTTATGAAGAACTTTTTTAAATATTTTTCTTAACTTTTTGAAAAATGGAATTTTAAATTATTATATTCATAAAATTTTATTTAAATTTGAGTTTACGTTATTTACGAAATGAAATTTAAAATTTTTATTAACTATAACAGGATAAAATTATGATTCAGAAAATTCAAGAATATCTCGGGGATAAGTCAGATTCATTACTTGGTTTCGATTCACCGAAAATATCAAAAGATATTTTGAACCTTCCCGGTCCGAATTTCATAGATGAAGTCTTTATAAATTCTGACCGTAGCAATCGAGTTCTTGGGAACTTGTCTTGGATGTACAACCACGGCAGATTAGGCGGTAGCGGTTATCTTTCGATACTTCCGGTTGACCAGGGAATTGAACACTCGGCAGGTGCCAGCTTTGCGAAAAATCCAATTTATTTCGATGCTGAAAACATTGTAAAACTTGCAATCGAAGGTGGTTGTAATGCAGTGGCTTCGACATTTGGCGTACTTGGAATAGTAGCAAGAAAATACGCACACAAAATTCCATTTTTGGTAAAAATCAATCATAATGAGCTTCTAACTTTTCCGAATAAATTCGACCAGGTAATGTTTGGGAAAGTTGAGCAGGCTTATGATATGGGTGCTGCCGCAATTGGTGCAACAATTTATTTCGGCTCTGACGAAGCTTCCCGCCAAATTGTAGAAGTTGCAGAAGCATTTCAGTATGCTCACGAACTCGGCATGGCGACTGTTTTGTGGTGTTACCTTCGTAATCCTGCGTTCAAATCAGATAAAGATTATCACGTATCTGCAGACCTATCCGGACAGGCAAATCATCTCGGTGTGACAATTCAAGCCGATATTATCAAGCAAAAACTCCCTGAAAATAATGGTGGATTTGCCTCACTCAATATGGGCGATTCAAGTTATGGCAAATTTGATAAAAGAATTTATACAGAGCTTTGTTCTGAACATCCTATTGATTTATGTCGTTATCAGGTAGCAAATTGCTACATGGGTAAAATCGGATTAATTAATAGCGGAGGTGCATCAGGAAGCAATGACTTTGCTGAAGCTACGGCTACTGCTGTTATCAACAAAAGAGCCGGTGGACAAGGCTTAATCTCCGGCAGAAAAGCATTCCAAAGACCAATGGAAGAAGGAGTTAAACTGCTTAATACTATACAGGATGTTTATTTATGTGATGATATCAGTATTGCATAATTTGTTGTAAAGGTGAGCCAATCAACTTCGGTTTGGCACATCATTTAATTTATAGCAACAGATCATGTAAATTTTTTATTATTGAAATTTTAATAGGGCGAACACACAGGTTCGCCCTATTAATTAGAACTGATGGATTATTAAACTAAAGAATTACTCATGTTGTAAAATATACACTGCTCTAAACCGCAAGAGCGATTACGAAGCGAAAAAGTACATTTTGCTTCAGATTTCTGAAGATTAAGAGCGAATGAATCATTTAGATAATCAATAGCAGTTTCAAGTGCGAAATAAGAGTCACGTTTGCAGCAACGTGGACCACCATGCTCAGCAATCTTCTTCATTGTATCTGCTACAACATGATTGCTAAGTGACCATGCATCATCCTGCAGGTGATCTCTTCCTAAGAACATACTCAGGAAAATTCCTGTACCAATTGCTGCTCCACAAGTACCGGCGTGGTAAGTACAAACATCTGTCGCCTCGTTGGCTGCTCTCTCAGCAGCTTTATCAAGTTTCAATTTCAAATCTTCAGGATTATCTTTCAAATTATTAATGCAAGTCAGCAGAACTGCCGGTACTATGAAATGATGCTCAGAGCCGTGCATTTTGATTACTGGTGCATTCATTATTTTTACAGCAAGTGCAATAGGGTCATTGCCTTTATAGGCTAAGCACTCTGTTTTTATAAACTCATTTACCGGAATATTGTAGCACTCATCACATAAAAAATGCGAACTTTCGCACTCGTGACTTGTTAATTTTGTTTTGCCACAAAAATCACAATGAGTTGTTATAGGTTCTTTGAGCGTTGTTACTTCATCGCCGCATAAGATACAATCATTATTTTCAGCTGTATTTAGAATATCAATTTTAGCCATAATTAATCTCAATAATTTAATTATTAATATCTATTTAATTTGAAAAATTCAACAGTTCAAATATAACTAAATAAGACTATAATCACAATTAAAAATTTTAAAAAAACGAAAAATGATGAAATATTTATTCAAAATGCTGATTATTTCTATTTATTAAGCAATTTAAATTACATTTTTCTAAGCAAATCTTTAATTTTTTCACGTGAAATTATCTCTTTCCAACTTTTTCCTAAGGCATTTTCCCAAAGTGGTTCAAGGACAAGTGAAATATCAGCCATTTTTTCAAACTCATCTTCGGTACAATCTTTAGTTAAATTCTGAGGCAATTCTATATTGTTTTTCTCCATGATTTCTCTAAATTCACTTACATGCTCAGGATAGTACTCATCTAATTGATTGAATACAACAGCATTGCTCATACCGTGCCTTAATTTCAAGATATACGAAAGTCCGTAAGAAAGTGCATGACAAACTCCAACTTGTGAATATGCTATTGAGAGACCACCAAAAAGTGACGCCATCATAAGTTTATCATCTTTTATTTTTCTGTCAGCATCTCCCAAAAAAACTTCACGACAAAGTTGCATTGATTTTTCTCCAAATGAACGACTAAATTCATTGAGATATGTGCCTGTAAGAGATTCTGCATTATGAATATAGCAATCCATAGCGGTATAAAACCTCTGCTGTTCGGGTGCATTTTCTATTAGTTCAGGATCTAAAACCATTTGATTAAATACAGTAAAATCTGAGTTGATACCAAGTTTCTTTACAGGACCTGTTAGTACAGTCGTTCTTGATACTTCGGCACCTGTGCCGGACAAAGTTGGTATTCCAACATGATAAATCGCAGGTACTTTTATCAAATCCCAGCCCTGATAATCAGCCGCTGAGCCAGGATTGGTCAGCATCAGCGATACTGCTTTTGCCAAATCCATAGTTGAGCCACCTCCAATTCCAATAATGCCATCAGGCAGTTTGTCTGAAAAATTCTTTATCGAATCTGTTAATTCGTCAACATAGAATGTTGTAGGCTCGTTTGTAACATCCGCAAAAATTATTCTGTCGCTTACCTGAAGCGGCAGACGATTGAGAAAAGCTGTATCATTTATAAAAAAATTGTCAACAAGGAAAACCATTCCTTGTGAATTTTGAGTTCTATGCGGTTTCAATATATCATCAAGTTGATTGAACGAACCACGACCGAATACAACTTTATCAACTAATTTAAAATTCTTAAACATTATCTATTCCCTTCGTTTCCAAATATTTATTTGCGTTTATTAAATCTTCTTCAGTATCAATTTCAATGCCCATATAATCGGTTTCATAAACCTTTATTTTCATACTATTTTCGAGAAATCTGATTGGCTCTACTTTTTCCAATAATTCCAAAGGTGAAGCGTTCAGCTTGCTAAACTTGAGTAAAGCATCACGTCTGAATGCATATACTCCAATATGCTCATAATAGACAGCTGTTTCGGAACTGTCGCGATTATATGGTATAGTAGCTCTTGAAAAATACATTATGAAATCATTTAAATCTTTAACTACTTTCACATAATTCGGGTCATTAACATGATTAAAATCATCAAGTTTCTGAACCAAAGTCGCTACATCAACCGATTTATCATGAAAAGCATTAATTAATAATTTCAATGGTTCGGGCTTTATGAATGGCTCATCACCTTGAATATTGAAAATTATATCTGCTTCGATATTTTCTGCTGCTTCTGCTATCCGGTCAGTACCCGTTTCATGTTTTTTTATACTTTTTAATGCCTTACCACCGTGTCCGACAATTTCATCATAAATTAAATCGCTGTCTGTAACAACATAAACTTCATCGAATATTCCAAAACCCGATGCTCTTTCGTAAGTTTGACGAATTACAGTTTTATCACCAAGTCTTGCAAGCATTTTACCATAAAACCTTGTTGAATCATAACGAGCAGGAATCAATGCAACCACTTTCATTATTGAAGGTTTCCTTTTAATACTTTACGAATATTTTCGCATCTTTTGTCTAAATCTTCGACGGTCCATGAGAGTTTAATAAGCATTGAAATTGTTCTGCTCATAATATCATCAGATTGTGGCAGCTCCTGATTGGAATAGTCTCTCAAGTTTGAAAGTTGTGTTTGTGGCATAGTCATAGCAGTCTGCATATTTTGTATATGATTCCAGTTACGAATATAATGCCAATTATTATCATACCAGTAGAACGAACCATCAACTCCACTTTCGGCAAGCTCTTTAGCGACCTTTCTTGCAATATTCTCAGCAGGCAAAATAAATGATATAAATGTGCAGGAATCGCCGGATTCATCAGGAATTTTTCTGAGTTTTATTTCAGGAAATTCTTTGATTACATCAGAAATTTGTTTGTGATTATTCCTTTGAATTTCAAGTATCTTGTCAAGTTTGGATAACTGTGCTACCCCTACAGCGGCATTCAGCTCACTAATTCTCATATTTACACCCAAAATCTCATGTCCTTCTTTTCCACGGTCATTGCCTATATGGTCGTGACCATGGTCATGGAAAGCATCGGCACGGCGATAAATCTCGTCATTGTCAGTAACCAATCCGCCACCTTCACCGCAGGTTATCGTTTTTACAGAGTCGAACGAAAAGCAGCCCACAATACCCCATGTTCCGGCATATTTTCCTCCAAGATGTGCTCCTGTTGCCTGACATGCATCTTCCATCAGCATTATATTATGTCTATCGGCTACTTCCTTGATTTTGTCGATTTGAGCCATCGAGCCGCACATGTGAACAGGCAGTATCCCCTTAGTTTTATCAGTTATAAAATTTTCAAGTTTATTAGGGTCGAGGCATAAAGTTTCATCAATTTCAGCAAACACAGGCACTGCTCCAGCCATAAGAACTCCTTCCACGGTAGCTACAAATGTAAATGGCGGAAGTATTATTTCGTCACCGAAGCCGACACCGCATGCTGCAAGTGCTGCACTAAGAGCCGATGTCCCGCTCGATACAAGCAGACAATGTTTTGATTTAATATAATCGGCAAATCTGCATTCAAATTCCTTAGCTTTCCAATGATTTTTTCTTGCAGCATCGAATCCATACCTAAACAAAACTCCGGTTTCAAGTACATCTGAAACACTTTTTCTTTCTTCTTCACCGAATATTTCAAAACCGGGCATTTTTTACTCCAATTTTAGTATTATATCCAAAATATTTATTCAAAAATAATCATTTTACAGCAGATTTCAGTATAATTTCGCTAATTTTTTCTGACGAACCAGAATTTCTAAGAATGTAATTTTCATTGATTTTACTAATTTTCTTTCTGTAATTTTCATCATTGATAATTTTTTCGAGCCAAATTTTCAATTCATTTGAATTATTGATAATTTTCAGACCTCCTAACTTATTTAATTCGATGGCATCGGGCATCGTATTAATTTTTGGTCCGGAGGCAATTGATAATCCATATCCTGCCGGCTCTGAGACGCTATGAACTCCATCATCAAATCCACAACCAATGAAAGCGGCATCAGCATTGGCATAAAGCTTTAATAATTTGCCAATACTGTCAACAACGAGATGAGCATCCTTCAAATTATTTTTTAGAATATCTGTATCAAATACTTTTAATTCATTCAAAATAGCACTTAGCCTAATTACCTTATTATGCAATTTCTCTATTGCTTCGATATTTCTCTCAGTCGGCTCATGCGGCACGTAAATTACTCTACAGATAAATTTATCCTTATTGATTAAATTTACGGCTTGAGAAATTATGGTCTCATCCTTAGTCCATGAACTTCCTGCGATAAATAAAAATACATCACCAACTAAAGAGTCAGGTAAAATTTTATTTTTTTTGGCTATATTTACCGTATCAAGGATTCTGTCAGCCCGTGTATCTGAAAGTGCTTTAATCCTTTTACTATCATAAAAAAGTGAAATAAAATCACTGTGGTCACTACCGACTGTAAAAATATATTCAAACTGTGAGTAGCATTCCTGAAGATATTGATTGCCAATTTTATAATTTGTAAGGAATTTTCCTGAGGGCTTTGTGGCACATACCAAGTAATTCTTTGAACCAATATTCTTAAGCGATGTTAATGTATTCAACCATAAATCATACCTTACAAATATGGCTATATCAGGATTGATCTGTTTGGCAAAATACTCAGCATTTTTTTTTGTATCAATAGGCAGATAACATGAATAATCAATTTTTTTATATTTCTGTTGATTTCTGAATCCTGATGGAGAGAAGAAAGATGCAATAATTTCTGTCTCAGGAAATTTTGATTTAATTTTCTCAATTATCGGCTTAGCTTGCTCAAATTCGCCCATTGATGATGCATGTATAAGAATTCTAAGTTTCTTTTTTTGGGGAATTAATAATAATAGATTTTTCCACTGACTTTGCCTCTCAGACACTTTTGAGCTAAAAATGGATAAAAAGCCAAAAATGAGATCGGCTAAAGGAATTATAATATTTATATATAAAAATCTTACCATAATAGTGACATTCATAAAAAAAGCAGGCTAATTAAGGACCTGCTTAAAATTTTTTGTCGGAATGGGGGGATTTGAACCCCCGACCCCTACTACCCCAAAGTAGTGCGCTACCGGGCTGCGCTACATCCCGAAACAAAAAAGCAAAAATAAGCATTTTTTATCACATAGACAAAGATTTTCATTTTTTTGAATGATTTTAAACCTTTTGAATACCCCTTGTGTCTAAGTATTGAATTTAAAAATAATATTTGTATTTACATTAAGGAATTTAAAAATGATGCGAGTTATTAGTTTAGTAGTGGTTGTAATTTTATTATCAGCGTTTTCAATAACTGCTCAAATTTTTGGCGGAAGGATGCATGATGAAGAGTTGAAATTAAAATTACAGGAATATCACAAAATAAACGTGTGTCCTCAATGGTTTGAGTGGCAAAAGAAAATCGAAAGTTCTATGAGTGACGAAGATTTGCAGAAATTACATGCGTTAAGAGCTGAAGCACAAAAAGTAATTTCCGAGAAAAAAGAGTGTCTTGATAATTGCAGAAAAGAATCCGGTAACAATACAGACAAAGCAGGAAGACCACGCAAAGGTAATAAAATGAAAGGTCAGGGAAATGATTGCGCCAATAAATGCGGTCTGAAAGATTCGAAAGAATATTTCGCAGCTCAGCTTAAGAGTTTACTCAAAAATTATGACAATATTATTAATTCAATACTCGAAGATTCTAAGCCTTATCACGAAAAATGGCAGTCTGAACGCAAAGAGATTATCGAAAACCATTTCGTTAATAGTAATGAATCAGCAAGACCCGGAAAAGGCAAAAGAGGAAATGGTATGAAAGGCAGAAGTGACGAACCTAAGAACAAACAATTTATTGGTATGCTACTAATGTGGAATGGTTCATGCGACAGTAATCCGGAAGATTTGTTTGAATTTGGGACAAACTCAGCTCCAAAGAAAAGTAATATTAAAGTTAACGCTTATCCTAATCCATTTACAGATAATACAAATTTATCATTCATACTTGAAAATGCTTCTGATGTTAAGTTAATTGTGAGTACAAGTACAGGTGAAGAAGTTGCACAACTTCATGATGGCAAATTAAATGCAGGAGAACACAGCTTTAACTTCAATGCAAGGAATTTAACTCCGGGTGCTTATATCTACAAACTTGACATCAATGGCAAAATTTTGTCAGGCAAAGTCATTTTAACTAAATGATAATAAATAACTGTTGCAAACAAGAAAATATTAAATATTACTCCAATCAACCGCACCCTTTAGGGTGTGGTTGTATCTAACCTCTCAACTATACCATGAAGGGTTTTCTTCGTACATGGAATTCCTGTCATAACCTCACCCCCACAATAGTTATATCATCAATCTGACTGCGCTGCCCTTTGTGGCTATTTAATTCATTTTCAAGAGTATCATACTGCTCGGAAATCGACATTCCTGAAATAGAATCCAATAATGCTACAAATTTCTTTGTACTGTACTTTTTACTTTGTTCATTCATCTGATCAGCAAAGCCATCGCTTGTTAAATAAAGCATCATATTATCAGCTATTTCAATATTTATTGAAGAGAATTGGTATTCATCATTATCGGTTTGTCCGGCAATGCCACGCTTATCCGTTTTGATGATTTCCATAGTTTCATTTTTCATATATAGAGGGCGCCCTGCTCCGGAGAATTGAATTTTATCCTGATGGATAGCGATTAATGCTATTTCCATACCATCCCGAATTGAATTTTCGGTTAATTTCTGATTCAATACTTCAGTTACTTTTTCATTCATAAAAGTCAGAATTTGAGAAGTATTGAACAGTTTTTTACTCAGAACTGCATCATCAAGAACAGATGAAGCAATCACAGTAAGCATCGAACCCGGAATGCCATGACCTGTACAATCAATTACTGCAAGGAACTTAACTCCTTCAACTTCCTGAAACCAGTAGGAATCACCGGAAACAATGTCTTTAGGCTTATAGAAGATGAAAATATCAGGTATTGACTTTGTGATTCTTGAATCCCACGGAAGTATCGCATGCTGAATTGTAGATGCATAACGAATTGAAGAGTATATATGTTCGTTCTTTTCTTCTACAAGCAACTTTTGTTCTTCTATAGCTTGATTTTTTTTTATCAATTTTTCACTCAACATTTTCTTCTCCTTGAATCTTAAATATGAGAAGACTAATGCAGTTATAAGTACCAATATACCACCCAACAACAGATACATTTCTAATTTTCGTTTTTCCTGCTTACTTTGAAGAAGTTTGATTTCACTATCTTTTTCCATAGTCGCAATCTTGATATCTATATCTGATGAAAATAATGAATCATTGATTGAGGTATATTTCCTGAAAGCATCCAAAGATGCCTGATAATTCCCTAAACGTTCATATACTATTGATAAATCTTGTAGAAAATATGATTGACTGTTTTTAATATCGAGTTCCTCAAAAATTGCAATACTTTGTTTAAGATAATGTTCGGCGAGTTCAAGATTCATCTTCTTATCATTGAAAATTTTTGAATATTTATCAGGTATTGAATTTAATACTGAGTCAATTGTAATTTCAGAGTAAAGTTTACCAATATTGCCTAAATTATTAGCCAAGTCTGCTTTGTTGGATAATTGTTCATTCAGTTTTATAGCATTTTGATAATACTCGAAGGCTTGTTCATATTTTTTTGTATCAACAAACAGGTTCGCCATATTTCCATAATTTCGTGCTAATCCATAAAGATTATCATTTTCTTTATAATACTGAAGTGATTTTTCGTAATTCTCAAGAGCCTCATCAAATTTTTGGTCATCGTGAAAAATTGTAGCTATATTGCCATATACTTGAGCAACTCCATCGTTATAACCTATCTCGTTTAAAATTTTAATGGCTTTATTATAATAATGCATTGATTTAGAGATGTAATTATCTCTTTGTTGACTTTTACTATCAATAAGACTTTGGTAGATGTTTCCAATATTTGCAAAGTTCTTTGCTATACCTAATTTGTTGCCGGTTTTCTCGTAAATTTTTAGTGCTTCATGAAAATTGTCTAAAGCATTTGAATATTCTGATTTTTTACCATAAATAGTACCAATATTTGTAAAATTATCAGCAATTTTCTCGTTATCACCAATTTCTTCGTAAATGGACATTGATTCCTGAAAATACTCAATGGCTTTTGTGAAATCAGATTTACCATATAAATGTAAAAATGCAATATTATCGAGGCATTTTGCTTCCCCGATGCGCCATTTCAATTTTTTTGAGAGGTTAATTCCTTTCTCGCAATACTCTAAACCTTCAACAGGATTGATTTGAATATATTCATAAGCAATGTCCAGAAGCAAATTGACTCTATTAGTATCCTCCTTCATATTTGGAAGTTCAACAAGGAGCGAATCAAGATAATCTTGTCCTTGAAGCTGAGAATTTAAAAATATCAGTGACGAATTAATAATTACAAAATATATTGCTATTTTCAATAATAAGCTTCTCATATCCTTACTCCCAAAATTGTTACATCATCTATTTGACTACGTGTGCCTTTGTGGCTGTTAAATTCATTTTCGAGTATTTCGTGCTGCTCGGATATTGATTTTTCGGAAATTGAGTCCAATAATGCTACAAATTTCTTTGTACTGTATTTTTTACTATATTCATTCATCTGGTCAGCAAATCCATCACTTGTTAAGTATATTATCAGATTTTCCGATTTTTCAATATTAATTGACGTAAACTGATAAATATCATTTTCAGTTTGTCCGGCAATACCACGTTTATCCGTTTTGATAATTTCCATAGTTCCGTTCTTCATATAAAGCGGACGACCTGCTCCTGAAAACTGTACTTTATCCTGATGAATAGCAATTAGAGCCACCTCCATACCATCACGAATTTTATTCTCAACCAATCTCTGATTCAGTACTTCAGTTACTTTTTCATTCATATATGTTAAAATTTGTCCGGTATCGGATAATCTTTTTCCAAGGACTGCATCATCAAGGGCTGTTGCAGCAATAACTGTCAGCATCGCCCCCGGAATGCCGTGACCGGTGCAGTCAATAACAGCCAAAAACTTTATACCGTCAACTTCCTGAAACCAGTATGAATCGCCTGAAATAATATCTTTTGGTTTGTAAAAGATTAGAATTTCAAAGAAAGCATTTTCAAGTGTTCTTTTCCAGGGTAGTATGGCATTTTGAATAGTGGAAGCATAAGTGATTGATGCAGTTATCTGCTCATTCTTCTCTTCAACGATAGATTTTTGAGTTTCGATTTCTGACTTCTGAAACGCAAGTTTATCGCTTAATTTCTTCTTTTCTCGGAAACGGATAAATGCAAGACCGAAGGCACCGAAAAGCACAATCACACCGCCACCAAGCAGATAAGATTGAAACTGCTGTGCTTTCTTTTCCGTCTGTAGAATTACGATTTCTTTATCTTTAATATCATTTTCACGTTTTGCATCAAGATTAGCAAATTCCTTTTGTTTATCCATTGAAAATACAGAATCCTGCAAGGTTTTATATTCTTTAAATGTTTCAAAAGCTTTTTTGTAGTCGCCTTTGTCTGTATAAGCATCTGAGAGTATTTTATAATTGTTCGATCTATAATGCAACTCACCAATTTCTTCATATATTTTGATAGATTCAAGTAAATATTTAAGAGAGCTGTTTAGATTTATTTCTTTGTTTAAACTTACAAGTTCTGTTCCCTCGTTAATATTAGATAACACTGTATCTTGTGATAAACTGTAATATAATGATCCCATATTTACGAGATTATTTGCAATAGCATTTTTATTTCCTAATTCATCATTAATTTTTAGAGCTTTGTGAAAATATTCTAATGCTTTAGGGTAGTCGGATTGATCACTGTAAATAAGCCCAATATTTCCGAGATTTGTAGCTACACCAAATTTATCTCCAATTTCATCAAATATTTTAAGAGCTTTATGATAATGTTCTAAAGCTTTGGGGTAGTCAGATTGATAATAATAAATACTCCCAATATTTCCGAGATTATAGGCAACTCCTGATTTATTTCCCAATTCATCAAATATTTTAAGAGCTTTATGATAATATTCTAATGCTTTGGGATAATCTGATTGATAATAATAAATAATCCCAATATTTCCGAGACTTTTTGCAATGCCTGGCTTCCTTCCCAACTCCTCATCAATTTTCAAAGCTTTATGATAATATTCTAATGCTTTGGGGTAGTCCGATAGATGCGAGTAAATAAGCCCAATATTTCCGAGATTTCCTGCGACGCTAGTTTTATTTCCAAGATATTCATTGATTTTGAGTGATTTATGAAGATATTCAAGCGCTTTTGGATAATTAGATTTTCCAATATTATTATTTCCAAGTGAGCTGTAACATCTTGCTTCGCCTTCTTTCCAAGCTAATTTTTTGGCGAGCTTAACACCTTGATCCCCAAATTTTATTCCACTATTTGGATCAATCGAATAATATTCGAAAGACAAATTGGCGAGTAAATTCACATGATTTGTGTCTTGCTTTGCTTTTGGCAACTCAGCTTCGAGTGAATCTATTCGTGCTTGCCCAGAGAGCTGGGCATTACTGACATATATCATCACGAAAAACAATGCTGAAAGTAGTATCAAATTTCTCATATTTTCACCCCTAATATAGTTACATCATCAATTTGTTCGCGGTCGCCGCGATGGTTGTTAAATTCATTTTCAAGTATTTCGTGCTGCTCTGAAATTGGCTTTTCGGAAATTGTATCCAATAAAGCAACTAATCGTTTTGTGCTGAATTTTTTGCTTTTTTCGTCCATCTGGTCGGAATAACCATCGCTTGTTAGGTAGAGCATCATATTTTCTGTTCTTTCAATTTCTAGTGATGAAAATGTGTATTCATCATTTTCGGTTTGTCCGGCGATACCGCGTTTATCGGTTTTGATAATTTCCAAAGTTCCATTTTTCAGATATAGCGGTCTTCCTGCACCTGAAAATTGTATTTTATTCTGATGAATTGCGAGCATACAAACTTCCATACCATCGCGTATTTTATTTTCTTCTAATTTTTGGTTTAATACTTCAGTTACTTTATCATTCATATATGTCAAAATTTGTCCGGTATCAGATAATCTTTTTCCAAGCACTGCATCATCAAGAGCTGTGGCAGCAATAACAGTCAGCATCGCACCCGGAATGCCATGACCGGTGCAGTCAATCACAGCTAAAAACTTAATTCCATCAACTTCCTGAAACCAATAAGAATCTCCTGAAACAATATCTTTCGGCTTGTAGAAAATTAAAATATCACCAAATGCTTTTTTTAGTGTACTTTTCCAAGGTAGAATGGCGTGCTGAATAGTGGAAGCGTAAGTAATAGAATCGGTTAATTCTCTGTGCTGTTGCTCGATTATTCCCTTTTGAGTCATTAAATCATCATTGATTTGTTCTAACTCAATGTATTGTTCTTCTATTAATTCTTTTTGTTCAGAAATCTCATCATTGTAGTTTCTCAATAATTCATTTGAATGAATAAGCTTTAACTCGTTCTCGGTACTTTGTTTTACAAAATACCTTATAACAAGTATTATTATAATTACTGCTGATGCAACACCAATTAATTTTTCCATTTTTGCAACATTTGGATTTAAAATTATAGGTTCTGAAACTATATTTGGGAAAAAGATGCTAAGAGAGATACTAATTGTCGGTATCATAAATGCAAAAATGATTTTAGTTTTATCTTTAATACTGAAGAGCATTAATACTATACCATAACTTGCTATCATCAAATAAAGCTGATTACTTGTTCCACCTGACACTAACTCTTTAATAAGTATTGCACCATTTCCGGCTAACACCGTAGTAAATTTTGCAAAATCGTAGTATTGCCTTGTGTTCATAAAATATGCAAATGAGAAAAAAAAGCATGCAAAAACCGAAATTATACTAAAGAGTGTATCTTCATAAAGATAAAATAAAAAAATCCGCCCAAATGATACAACAGCCGCTAATAGTAAAATGTAATTCGCTATTATGATACCCTTTTCCTCATGGAGTGTCATGCCGGTTTTAATTCCTTTAGATGTGATTCTTTTCACGAATTCTAAACTCATAACTCTTTCCTGTGACTTCTACTTACAATGTAAATATAATATATATCCAAAAGCAATACAACAGATGTAACAAACATCAAAAAATAATTTTCGCTCCAGTGTAACACTAATGCAACTGATATTAATCCGGTCCCCAACATTTTGTACCATGCAACTTGATATGAAAATAGGCTTTTATCGCTCTGATTTACAAATAGAAATATATATAAACCGGATATAAGTAAATTATCAAGATATGCAGATATTGTACCTATTTCAGTATCGTATCCTGATATGTTAAAAGTATAGAAAAAAATTAATCCAAAAATTACTGTAAGAATAGCCATTATCTTATAATTTTTTTGGAAAAATGGATTATTAAATTGCTTATATCCATATTTCAAAATTCCCCAAAATATAAAACAATCCAGTACAAACCATAGTCCGTATCCAATTTGAATTGCAGAGCCCATATAATTTCCTACTGAGCTCCCAAATGGAAAGCTCCATATAAACTCCCATGCTATGTTTAAACTCACAACTATTAAGGGAATCTCAACAAATTTCTTTGTTCTGATGTTTTTAATATAAATGATATAAGTCAACAACCAAAAGATACAACCGATAATGAAAAGCGTCATCTGAAATGTGTTCAGATTTTCTAAATTTAGTAAGTCAGACATAGTATTAATTCCTCATATTAAATAATGACATTAGTGGATTTTCAACTTTCCAATCTTCTCTTAAAGATGGTGGAATATATATGCCGGTGTCTTCACCTTCGGCGATATACTTCTCCAAACCATATAGTAATTTTAAATTAACATAACGCGATGCCAATTTCCCAAAGAAACCCCGGCTTTCAAATTTCAAAAACGATAATCCAAGAATATATGCAACAATAGCCAACAGATTAAAACGCTTGAGGGTTCTTACTTTCAATATTTTTATTGCATCTTTGTCCAGAAGATGGTGCATCATAATTGTAATAACATCATCTAAAACTGGTTGATGCAGTATCTCGTCCAATAGTGCAATGAGCTCATTATTTAGCTCAATACCGTACCGGGTGCTTTCAAAATTTCCTTCTTTAATCATTTCCCATACTTCACCAGCATCAGGATAAGTTTCAGGCATATATTTTTCTTCAATGCCAATTAGATATCCAGTACATTTCCATAAATGCAGGATAGCTTCTTTTTCTTCTGTAGTAAACTTATCTCCAAGTTTTTCCATACCTTGGATTACAACACTTGAAAATGCTAACATTGTACCGAGTAAATCTTCTTGATTAATTGGAAGTCCCATATTATTGACATCATAATCAATATTACCTTTATTTACTTCATTGATAAAATAGTACCTTATGGAGGCGTGCATAATCCGGACTTTTAATGCTGTTGCAATTCCGCGACCACCGGCTTCAAGTCCACCAGGAGACATAACATCAAGCACAAACTGTGCTGTTTGAGCAATCCGTCTTCTCGTGTGCTTAGAAAGCCGTCCTGTTTTAAAGAGGATTTCAGCTCCTTTTCCACAAGCATAACACTCCGGTAATGATTTGCAGAAATAAGCAATTACAAATGCCGGACCGGTTCTGGTGAATACCTCTTGAGCTAATTTAATTTTGGAATAATCAGCCCAAGGAGGCAACTTTGAATTTGTCTTTATATACTCACTAAAATCAGCTGGAATATTATCATTTTCCACCTGTTGATTATAAATCAGCTTTTTAAAGAATGTGTTTAATTCAGTTAGTTCGTGCTTGGAAATCACTTGATTAACAAAGTCATCAGCATGGCTATCACCAATTTGTCTTAGATTTATCAAATCATTTTTATTTAACTTATTCATTGGTATTTCTTTGCCCCTTGCTCTTAAGATTAAAAGCATAAAAATTAGTTATATATTTTCTCATATCTTTACTCCAATTATGGTTACATCATCTATTTGACTGCGTCCGCCTTTGTGGCTGTTAAATTCATTTTCAAGTGTTTCGTGCTGCTCATTGATTGGTTTATCTGAGATTGAATCCAATAAAGCAACAAATCTTTTTGTGCTGTATTTCTTGCTATTCTCATTCATCTGGTCAGAGTAGCCATCGCTTGTTAAATAAAGCATCATATTTTCTGTTCTTTCAATTTCAACTGATGAAAATGTGTATTCATCATTTTCGGTTTGTCCTGCGATTCCGCGTTTATCAGTTTTGATAATTTCCAAAGTTCCATTTTTCAAATAAAGGGGACGTCCTGCACCAGAGAACTGTATCTTGTTTTGATGAATTGCGAGCATACAAACTTCCATACCATCGCGTATTTTGTTCTCTTCTAATTTTTGGTTTAATACTTCAGTTACTTTATCATTCATATATGTCAATATTTGTCCGGTATCAGATAATCTTTTTCCAAGCACTGCATCATCAAGAGCTGTGGCAGCTATTACAGTCAGCATAGCACCCGGAATGCCATGACCTGTACAATCAATTACAGCCAAAAATTTAATTCCATCAATTTCCTGAAACCAGTAAGAATCACCTGAAACAATATCTTTCGGCTTGTAGAATACCAAAATATCACCAAAATTAAGTTTCAGAGTGCTTTTCCAAGGTAAAATTGCATTTTGAATTGTAGAGGCATAGGTGATTGATGCAACGATTTGTTCATTTTTTTCTTCGATTAAGTTTTTTTGAATCTGCAAAACGTCACTCAATTTTTTCTTTTCGCGAAAACGGATGAAAGCAACAGCGAAAGCAGCAAGTAAAAAAACACAACTTACACTAATCAACAATATTTGAAATTTTTGCGCCCCAGTTCTCTCATTTAAAATTTCGATTTGCTCTTCATCTTGCTTCTTTTGATGTTTTAGTTCTGAATTGGCTAATTTCAAAATAGTTTCGTTTGTTTTAATTGAGTCGCTGATCGTATTATACAAAATATGATAATCAAGGGCTGATTTGTAATCTCTTTGTTTTAAAAAAGTCTCAAAAAGCATTTTATAAATTCCATAACTTGAATAAATATCATCAAATTCACCGTAAATTTCAAGTGCATTTTTACCATAATTAATAGTCTGTAATTGATAGTTTTTTATCTTATTTGGATAACGCTTAGCAAGATTTGTGTCATTTGACATATAAAAATAATAATAAGCTAATGCAGAATTGGATTCAGCAAAACCAAAAATGTTGTTGTTCTCTTTTTCAGATTTGTATGATAAATCTAAGTACTTGTAAGCAGAATCATATTCTAAAAGGTCTGTGTACATAACTCCAAGAAGCCGGTAAGTCCTGAAGTTCGTTACTTTTCCATTTAGATTTATATCTGTTTCAAAAGCTAAATAGTAATGTATTTTTGCAGAATCAAGCTTTTGTATTGATTGATAAGCCATTCCGATATTAATAAACGCAACAATCTGTTCTTTAAGTCTGTTTTTCTTCTTGTCTATATCCAAAGCTTCAAAAAAATATGTTAAAGATGTTTCAACATCTCCTAAATCATTATAAAGAGTGCCAATATCATTCATATAAATCGAAATATGGACACTATCTTTCTTATCTTTTGCAATATCTAAACCTTTTAAATAATAATTGATTGAACTATCATAATCTAAAGCATTGTGATATGCTGCGGCACAGATTTTGTATAACCTCATTAGTTGTGTTTTATCATTTGACTTTGAAAAAATTTCGATTGATTTGTTATAGTACTCTGAAGCTTCTAAAAACTTTAATTTACTTATTAATTCGTCGGCTTTATATTCATAACCAAAAGCGATTCCTTTTTGCCAATTAATTTTATTTGAAATTTCATATCCTATGTTTGAGTATTCAATGAATTTATCATCATCATTGTAAAAATAATAATCAGCTAATTGATAAACCAGATAAACCCCATTTGTATCTTCCTTCATCTTCGGCAGTTCTTTCAATAGCGAGTCTATTCGTGCCTGACCAGAGAGTTGCGCATTACTGATGTTAATCATCACGAAAAACAATGCGGAAAGTAGTATCAAGTTTCTCATAATTTTACACCAATTATGGTTACATCATCTATTTGACTGCGTCCGCCTTTGTGGCTGTTAAATTCATTTTCAAGTATTTCATACTGGTCTGAAATTGGCTTATCGGAGATAGAATCCAATAATGCAACAAAGCGTTTTGTGCTGAATTTCTTGCTTTTTTCATTCATCTGGTCAGAGTAGCCGTCGCTTGTTAAATATAGCATCATATTTTCTGTTCTATCAATTTCAACTGAAGAAAAAGTGTATTCATCATTTTCGGTTTGTCCGGCTATTCCGCGCTTATCTGTTTTAAAAATTTCCAAAGTTCCATTTTTCAAATAAAGTGGTCGTCCTGCACCTGAAAATTGAACTTTATTCTGATGAATTGCGAGCATACAAACTTCCATACCATCGCGTATTTTGTTTTCTTCTAATCTTTGATTCAGTACTTCAGTAACCTTTTCATTCATAAAGGTTAAAATTCGACCTGTATCGTTCAGTCTTTTCCCAAGCACAGCATCATCAAGTACTGATGAGGCAATTACTGTCAGCATTGCACCGGGAATACCATGTCCTGTACAGTCAATTACAGCAAGAAATTTAATTCCTTCAACCTCCTTAAACCAGTATGAATCACCTGAAACAATATCTTTCGGTTTATAGAATACAAGTATCTCACCAAATACTTTCTTCAATGTGCTATCCCAAGGTAGAATAGCACTCTGAATTGTTGAAGCATAAGTGATTGAAGCAGTTATCTGCTCATTTTTCTCTTCGACGATAGATTTCTGAGTTTCGATTTCCGACTTTTGAATAGCAAGTTTATCGCTAAGTTTCTTCTTTTCGCGGAAACGGATAAATGCCAGACCGAAAGCACCAAAAAGGACAATCACACCACCGCCAAGCAAATACGATTGAAACTGCTGCGCCTTCTTTTCGGTCTGCAAAATCACAATTTCTTTATCTTTGAGTTCATTTTCGCGTTTAGCTTCGAGATTCGCTATTTCCTTCGCCTTATCCATGTTGAAGACGGAATCTTGCAAGGTTTTGTATTCTTTAAATGCTTCAAAAGCTCTCTTGTAGTCACCTCTGTCGAAGTAAGCATCTGCAAGTCCTTTATAAGTTTGTGTCTTAGCCTCTTTTTCTCCAATCTCTTCAAAGATTTTGATTGCTTCAAGAAAGAAATCTATTGATTTATTTAGGTTTATTTCTTTATCAAGGTTGATTGAAATTTCTCTCTCCATAATTTTAGATACTACAGATTCCTTAGATAACTTAAGATATAAATCTCCCATATTGCTAAAGTTATTAGCTTTACCATATATATTTCCAATTTCTATATTCATTTTTAGAGCTTTTTGAAAATAATCCAATGCTTCTGAATACTTAAATAGAGAAGAATAAATACTTCCAATATTTCCAAGATTATATGCAATCCATCTTTTATTATTTGTTTCTTCATTTATTTTTAGAGCTTTTTGAAAATATTCTAATGCTTTCTCATACTCAAATTGATAGTTGTAAACTCCACCGATATTATTGAGTGTCCCTGCTATACCCGACTTATTACCCAATTCCTCCTCAATTTTTAAAGTTTTAAGATAGTATTCAAGAGCTTTAGGATAATTTGCTTGGGAACTATAAAGAAGTCCAATGTATCCTAAACTATTAGCAACCCCTTTTTTATTTCCTAGTTCTTCATTGATTTTAAGCGCCTGTTGGTAATTTTCTAATGCTCTTATATAGTCTGATTTATATTTGTAAATATTACCTATGTTAAGAAGGTTTGCGGCAACCCCTTTTTTATTTCCAATCTCTTCATTAATTCTAAATGCTTTATGATAATATTCGAGTGCCTTTGGGATGTCAGATTGGTAATTATAAATAGCACCTAAATTCCCTAAATTCCCTGCTATACCTTCTTTGTTTTGAAGTTCTTCATTAATTTTAAGAGATTTATGAAAATATTCTAGTGCTTTCGAGTATTCAGATTGAGATCCATAAATTATTCCAATATTACCAAGATTCAGAGCTACACTATTTTTGTTTCCGAGTTCTTCATTGATTTTGAGTGATTTATGAAGATATTCAAGCGCTTTTGGATAATTAGATTTTCCAATATTATTATTTCCAAGTGAGCTGTAACATCTTGCTTCGCCTTCTTTCCAAGCTAATTTTTTGGCGAGCTTAACACCTTGATCCCCAAATTTTATTCCACTATTTGGATCAATCGAATAATATTCGAAAGATAAATTCGCGAGTAAATTCACATGATTTGTGTCCTGCTTTGCTTTTGGCAACTCAGCTTCGAGTGAATCTATTCGTGCTTGCCCAGAGAGCTGGGCATTACTGATGTTAATCATCACGAAAAACAATGCGGAAAGTAGTATCAAATTTCTCATATCTTTACTCCAATTATGGTTACATCATCTATTTGACTGCGTCCGCCTTTGTGGCTGTTAAATTCATTTTCAAGTGTTTCGTGCTGCTCATTGATTGGTTTATCTGAGATTGAGTCCAATAAAGCAACAAATCTTTTTGTGCTGTATTTCTTGCTATTCTCATTCATCTGGTCAGCATAGCCATCAGATGCTAAATAGAGCATTAGATTTTCTGATTTTTTTATATCAATTGCAGAGAACTGATACTCATCATTATCAGTTTGCCCGGCGATTCCACGCTTATCTGTTTTGATGATTTCCATAGAACCATTCTTGAGGTATAGCGGACGACCGGCACCTGAGAATTGTATCTTATCCTGATGAATTGCGAGCATACAAACTTCCATACCATCGCGTATTTTATTTTCTTCTAATCTTTGATTCAGTACTTCAGTAACCTTTTCATTCATAAAGGTTAAAATTTGTCCGGTATCTGACAATCTTTTACCGAGGACTGCATCATCAAGAGCGGTGGAGGCAATTACTGTCAGCATCGCTCCGGGAATACCATGACCGGTGCAGTCAATCACAGCCAAAAATTTAATACCCTCAACTTCCTTAAACCAGTATGAATCGCCTGAAACAATGTCTTTTGGTTTGTAGTATATTAAAATATCCGAAAAAGCGTTTTTCAATGTGCTATCCCAAGGTAGAATAGCACTCTGAATTGTTGAAGCATAAGTGATTGAAGCAGTTATCTGCTCATTTTTCTCTTCGACGATAGATTTCTGAGTTTCGATTTCCGACTTTTGAATAGCAAGTTTATCGCTTAATTTTTTCTTTTCTCTGAAACGAAGAAAAGCTACACCAAAAGCACCAAAAAGGACAATCACACCACCACCAAGCAAATACGATTGAAACTGCTGCGCCTTCTTTTCGGTCTGCAAAATCACAATTTCTTTATCTTTAATATCATTTTCACGTTTTGCATCAAGATTAGCAAATTCCTTTTGTTTATCCATTGAAAATACAGAATCCTGCAAGGTTTTGTATTCTTTAAATGTTTCAAAAGCTTTTTTGTAGTTTCCTTTGAGTTCGTATACAGAATACAAAATTTTATTTGATAATAGCTCATTTTGTAATTCTCCTAATTCATTAAATACTTTTGCAGAATTAACTAAATAATTAATACTTTTATCAATAGATAAATCAATTCCGACTAAAGTTGAATCAACTCTTGAACTATAATCTTGTAAATCATTCTTTCTTGATAAAATGTCTAGCGTTAACTCACCGATACTCATTTGGCATGAAGCAATACCTGATTTGTTTTCAATCTCTTCATTAATCTCTAATGCTATTTTGTAATATTCATAAGCTTTTGAATAATCATTCGTGTTTTTATATACTAATCCTATGTTGGTTGCATTAATTGATTGACCTAATTTATCACCAATTTTAATAGCAATATTCTGAGCTTTTAGCAAATAATCTAAAGCTAAATCATAATTACCTTGATTTGAATATATTGAACCAATATTGGAAAGATGTGATGCTTTTGAGAACAAGTTTCCTTGTTTCTCACTGTAGTCAAGAGCTTCTAAGAAATATTTTAAAGCTTTTTCTTCATTACTCATTTTTAAATAGATAGCACCAATATTTCCTGATACAATTGATAATGAACCATTATTTCTTAAAAGCTCACAAATTTCAAGAGCTTCAAAATAGAATTTCAAGGCTTCGGAATAATTTGAAATTTGAAAATGTATGTTGCCAATTCTAATTAAGTCATTTGAAACACCATCCATATCATTAATGTTACGATTATTGACCAACGATTTATGACTGTAATCCAATGCTATCTCATATTTAGAGAGAAAAGTATAAATTGTTCCAATTCTTCCTAATATTGGTGATAATTGCGAGTTTAAATTATTTTTCTTAACTATATCCAGAGCTTTTTCATAATACTCAAGTGATTTTGAGTAATCTGATAATTTTCTGTAATATGTTCCGATGCTCAATAAATTTGAAATTTGACCACCAATATTATTTATTTCCTTATTTATTTGATAAGATTTTTCAAAATTATGGAGAGCCTCTTCAGACAAATTCAAATTTGATTGATTAGTACCCAAGGTACTATATAGCATTGCAACACCTTTTTTCCATTTAATTTTTTCTGCAAGTTTCATCCCTTCGATACTATAATCTATTCCTTTCTTGGAATTAACCGATGAGAATTCAAATGCAATTTTAACATACAAATTCACGGCATTTGTATCCTCCTTCATCTTGGGAATTTCCTTGAGTAAGGAGTCAATTTTAGCTTGACCTTGTAATTGTGATTTAACAATTACGAATGACGTTTGAAGGATTACTAATAAAATCAATAAAAATCTTATCATATTTTCACTCCTTTTAAAGTAGTATTATCAATTACAGTTTCATAATTGATTATCTCAGATGTACCTGAATCAATTGGATTGTTTGAAAATGATTTTGGAAAAGAATAATTCGCAATTTTTTCAGTTGTAAAAATTGAACAAAATGGCAACAAAAAACTTAATTTTTTAATGGAAATAATTCTCATTGCAATTTAAAATTTAATTAGAGCTAAAAATGGATTATGAAAAAACTAAAATAACAAAATATTTTCAATTAACATAACAATATTTTAGTTAAGTCTATTAAAAAATAATGTTTTTTAGTATTTATATAAATGTTTGGTAAAAAAGATTCTTCAGCTTTTTTATTCTGATCTGAATTAAATATCAAAGTAGGATATTATTTTTTGAAATATTTGCGAAGTGAAGACTGATGGGGCTGTATCTTAAGTTGTCATTTCTGCGGAGGCAGGAATCCCTTCCTTCTGAGAACCAAGTTGGATTCCCTCTTCAGCGGGAATGACAAAGTAGCTGATTCCCTGATTTAAACCTAATGATACAGCCCCTTCAATCTTCACTTCGCTTATAATTTTCTAATACTTCTTGGCAATACCTTTATCAAGAACATATATGCACACTTGTTGTGCAGCATGAGCGGTTTTGTATGAAAATTTATTTATCAGATTATTGATTAGCATAATAACATCACGCTTAAGTCTTTCATCGTATGTATTGAATGCCTGCGTATCATAATCCAAAATAGCTCTGCGGAAATTAGTATTATCAAGATATGGAGCAAGAGCATTTTCTTTGAGATTTCGTGTATATCTTTCGAACAAATTCTTGTAAAGTTTAGTTTCAATTATATTCTTACCCTGAACATTAATTTCCTGAGTAAGAGTAAATGAAACATACTCGGATTGAGTATCCTTGCGGAATTCTTTTCTTGCTAAAGGAGTTGAAGTAGCTCCAAGCATACGCATCTCGAAGTTTTGGAGAAATTCTTCGTCAATTTTAATCACCTCGCCTGTTGCAGGGCTTCGTTTAGTATCACCAACTTCAAAATTAACAGCAAAAAGATAATTTTGAATATCATTTGATATATGACTTTCATTATAATAATAGACTGATTCCTTAACTTTCTGCACAACTTCGTAATCATACAAGTCAACAAGTTTATCAATCAAATCCTGAGGAATATCTGCCTGAAGTTCATCTTTCTTGTTGGTGAAATATTCTCGCACATCATCCATAGTTATGATTCTATTATTAAGTAAACACTTTGAATAGAAATCATTAAATACGCTGAGTGATTTTCTTCCGGATATTCCTTTCTGACCTTCATTTTCGGTACTTGCAAGAATTTCTTTCCTTGTTACTTTGTCAAATCGCTTTATATCTTCTTCACTTATCCAGTCAGGAATAGTTCCGATGAAAACTTCCATCTTAAGTAATAGTAAATTTTTATCAAGATATTTACTATACTTTTCAGGTTTATTAATCCATTTTCTGAGAGCCGGCGATTCATTCTCAAGCCTTGATACAATTATAATTTTAGCAAAATTTTCTAAAACGCCCGGTAGAAATGCATCAATAATTTTTTCACTGAATTTATTCTTATAAATAGCGACTTCTGTATTATAATCAAGCACATAAGGAATTTTGACACTAATAATTCTATCTTGAAATGATTTTACTTTCTCATAATGGATTTTATCTTCAGGATTAACAAGTCCGATAAAAAAAGTGCGGATATATTCTTCTGTTAACTCGACTTTATGTACACCGTCGCTAATTATACCGTGATATGCTTTCAGCCTGTCAATATTGGATTCTTTTATATCCATCAGAGCAAGAATACCATTATTAGTTTTGGCAAGATATGAGAATGCATAGTTTATTTCATCATTTCTCAGCAAATCATTTATCATATACTGCAAAGCCGGCTTCGAAATTGGTCTGTCAGTGGTAGGGTCGCCGGGATTAAAAACACTAACACCTTCGCCTAACTGCCGGTTGAAATAATTGCTCCGTGCATTAATCATGCTGAACACTTCCAATGGGTCCCCAAGTCTGTCGTGCAGAGTTTTCTGAATAGAGCTGCAAATGGCGCAAGGGTTATCTTTCAGAACCCACTCGTACTCTTTATCATTGAAAAGCTGCTGCTTGAACTCTTCATCTGTGATTAATTCATCAAGAAAATTTTTCCGATAGTATTTTGGTATCTGAAGAATCGGGTGATCGTGATTAGGACACGAAAATTCAAGATGCTTATCAGGGAAATTCAACACGCTTGGATGAGCAGCATCCTTATGTTTTTTTTGTTCTTCTTCGGCTAATTTATATTTCTGCATTTCACGCGATTGAAATCCGCCCAACTTTTCTATATCAATACGCCAATATGTCTTATAAGATATTCCTTCTGGAATTTTAGTATATTCTTCGAATTTGTAAAGAAGATTGTTCAAAAAAGTACTTTTTCCGCTACCCGGTGGTCCTTCAAAAATATAAATTCGGTTATTCTGAGTTCCTTTTCGAAAGTCCTTGGTCATATTCATAAATCGGTTTGCAAAGAGTCGGTCTGCAAAGAAAGGATCATCGCAGTTTCTTTGCAAAAGTTCGGCTGTATCATACTTATAGAAACCGGCATGCTCGGAATCCCTCTTGAATTCATCCTGCCCTTCCGGTACATAATGATGAACCATATCGTGAAATAGTTGAAATATATCACGAAATACCAGTCTCGGCTTTATAGCAGCAAGATAGAGAAAATCATTAAAGGGAACAGGTGTTCTACGTTCTTTCTCTCTAATATTGTTACCGAGATTTATCAGAACTTCAAGTCTTTTCGCTTTGGATTGTATTTCTAAAAAAGTTTCCATATCTTTATCTATAAATATCTTTTTGATACTTTTTTATTTGAAATTATGTAATGAATCGGCTTGTATTCGAAGCTAACAGAATCTTCGGAGCCTTTGCGTTTAATTATATCAGTTGTTTCCAATATCACTTCGCCTTGAGCTATATTTCCAAACCAAAGGTATTCAATTCCAAGTAGTGTGTCGTTAATGTATGGTTTATAAAGTTGCTTACCTTCGAAGTGATGCTTTAAAAATAATTTCTTATCATTTGATTTTTCGGTATCAATTGTGATAAAAGGCGGATGATACATATTATCAATCAGCATTCTTTTGTAATCTTCTGCTTTCTTGCTTTTTACGTAATATTCGACGGTTCCGCGCTGCTGATTGAGTCTCTCACCAACCACAAACAGCTTATGTAAATCAACAAAATCCTGGTCAACATAAGTATTAATAAGCATAAAATCCGAGAATTGACTTCTGAGATTAAATAATGCTTCCTTCCCTTTTCCGGAAATTTTGTTAAATTCATCACGTCGTTCAGAGTTTAAAATCAATTGATATTCCCTTGAAATTTTTCCGGCATCAGCAAGGCTTTCAATGTATTGTACCAGCCGCAAACCAATTGCATAAGGATTATATCCTACTCTTGATATTGATGTAACTTTAGCATTAATTACTGAATATTCTGATTCATGCCCCTTTATTCTATCGTCTTTTCTGAAAAGCTCATCATGCCAATAGCTTGCCCAACCTTCATTAATAGTCTTAGTGCGTATTTGCGGAGCAAAATACAGCGAAGTATCACGCACAATATTGATTACAGCTTTCATCCACTGATTTTCATCACGTTTCAAAAATGGTGAATTATCACGTATAAAGTCCATAATATCTATGCTTCGCTCTTTTCGAATATCTTTATACTTCTGGAATTTCGACTCAAATTCAGGATGTTTGCTTTTGATATCAGAGAAAAACATAGATTCTGCAACCATATCATTTGATTCAAGCAAAATATTATATCTCTCTATTTCGGAATAAATTTTACCAATATTTGCCAAAGTTTCCTTAGGTAAAAATTCATCGAAATAATATCTTAATTTATCAGTAGGTTCCATATTCTGAGGAAAATTCCTGATTGATAATTCAGTAAAATATCCTGTTAAATTATCTATAGAGCGTGAGAATTCAATTATATAATCCACCCATCTGCCATGCTGACTGCGGAGTTGAGCTATATGACGTTTATCGGCAAGAGCTTTTCCGACGAAGTCATCACTCCAAGTATGCTCGAATAGTATATTATTCTGAAAGAAATCAATATGCCCGATAACATGATAAAAAATCATGATATTTAGCCAATCCGGATTATTATCATTGTAATATGAAATTGCCGGTCGGGAATTGATTACTGTTTCATAAGGATTATGAGGATATAGTTTATACTGTCCTTTCCCTTTGAGAGTTTCGACATCGTTAACCCAATAATCATAAAGTGTAGGAATCATACCTTTCGGCGAAAGCTCAATCAAATCCTGATTCGTAACAATATATTCAAGGGATTCATTGTCAAAACAAAGTCCTGCATCACGAGCCCTGACCTTGCAATCCTCCATTATTTTTTTGGTATGTTGATCTATAATTTTCATTTTAATGCTCAGGCTTTTTGTTCGACAAGTTTTTTAATACCTTCAATAAGTCTGGCTTCATCAGCATCATTAGCTGAAAATGCATCTATCCGGATTAAGTCAGGTTTATTTTTCAAAAGTCCGGATTGCTCGAAGTATCTCTCAACAGTAGTAGTGCCTGTTGTCCAGGTATTTCGGGCAACAGTGATACCCATTCTATTTGCGTGAACCAATATTTTTTCAGTTTCTTCTAAGGCTCTCTTACCGTCAGAGTCCCAGTCATCACCATCAGTACCATAGAATACATAGATATTGTTATCTATGTACAAACTTTCTTCTTCGATGATTTTATTGACAAGTTCAAATGCCGGAAATACGTTAGTACCACCTGCTACAGATGAATTATGATATGTATGAAAATCTTTAACTTCTTTAGCTGTTTGGTCATGAAGAATGAACCTTGTTTCAACATTTTCGTTATATTGATACATAAGCCAGCTATATATCAGCAAATGTTGTGATGTAACTGATTCAGTCGGTTTACCTTGCATCGAACCTGAATAATCTCTCAGGAAAAATACCACTGCCTGTGTCTCAAAATCTTTCTCGGCAGAAAGAATGCGATAAATTTCATCCTGAGGATTTAATACCATTTTTTCAGGGTCAATCAAGCCGTCTTCATCCAAATTGCCAAGTAAAATATTAGTTTGAATAATTTTACGTAATGTTGCTTTTTTATCAAGAAGCTGACCTGTTCTTCGGTTACGATCAGTAAGGTCATATTTATATTTAGTAAATGAGCGTTTCTTACCTTTGACTTTCAAGTTTGGAAGCTGGAATTTCTGAGTAAGAATTCTTCCTAAATCAAAAGCATCGGCAACTACATCATGTCCTTCTCCATCTCCACCCTGACCAGCTCCCTGACCTTCGCCTTCGCCCTGCTGTGATTCGGCAGGTGCTTCACCGATTACTTCACCCTCCTGACCGTCCCCGGTACCACCTGTTTCTTGCTCATCACTTGTTACAGAATCATCGTGATAAAACTTAGGTTCAGTCGTAGTAGGAACAACAACAACTTTCTGATTGTTTTTGTTGGGTTTTACAATTCTACCAAGTCTTATTCTGCGTGGAAAACCGTCCTTTTCGCGTTGGTCGTCACGACTAATTAGGTCTTCAATCGTTTGCAACATAACTTGTAAGGTCGGCTTTGGATTATTCTGAAATCCTATTGCATCCATAAAAGCGTTAGAAGGTTTCAATATTGATTTTGGCACATCAACAACATAATGCCTTCCCGGCTTCTCAAGATTGCGGTATTCATCGTTATTTATATAATTTTCACTCATGATTATTTCCTTATTTGATTAGGAATTATCCTCCTGAGTGCAGAAATATTCTATAGTTTTTTCAGCACTTGTCATATCGTAGCCTAGTTTGTCAATCATAGTGCGAATCATTCTGTTGTAAAGCTTTTGGTTGTCTTCGTTAGTTCTGTTTGATAATGCACCTATCAGACTTCCGGCACCTGCAATATCAGATTTAAGCCGTACATCGGTAACAGCCTTGACCAAATCATTATTATCCATAAAGTCATAATTTGGCTCCTGAATCATTTTCTGTCCGTAAATCTTAGCAATAGTAGTCCTGTAGCTCTGTTTCTGCTCTTTAGATTTAAGTCCTAATCTCGACTCAACACTATCAATGAAATTCTCGTCTATCTTTATTGAAACAAGCTTTCCTGTTTGTGGGTCTTTGTACGTCCATAATTTATTAGGACCAACATTTTTAGCATCATAGCCGATGACCATATTAACATAATTCAGTACATCTTTTTGAATGGCATCAGGTTCATCCATATAAGCGTTGAAAATAGATGTCATGACATTTTCACGATGGAGAGATTTAGCAATTTTCAAATCATTTAAGTATTTTGCTCTGTCATTCGGTTCCTGCACATAATCCAGAATTACACTTTCGATAGCATGAAAAATATCGCCAGCATACATACATTTACCTTCCTGAGTTTCGGAACGTTCAAGTAGTATCTGCACTGCCCTGCCAAGATTACGGTGACCTAAGCCTTTCTGACCGAAACGCTTGGTGATGTCGGTTTCTCTATTGAGCTGGTCAATAACTTCGGCAAGAGTTTTTACACTTTTCTCTCCTGCAACCTCACCGGCGGCGAGTTTCATCATTTCGACAGGAGTAAGTTTGTCGTTATTTGGCATTCTCGAAAGAACAAAAGCAACCGAAAGAGCATAATTCAAATTCGGGTCAATATTTAGTTTCTCACCTGAAAATGTAGTTTTTTCCTGACTTCCGATTGCAAGTCTTGAAAGCTCTTTTTGAAGTTGATAATTTGTGTTGTGTGCCATATATGTCAGGCGACAGCGGTCAACAATAGGTGCTTGTTCCTTTTCTTCAAGAAAACGCTGGAATTCAGCATTATTACTTGTTGCCACAATTAGTGTATCAAGTGGCCATTTGAAGCCTTCAATTTCAATTGTCCTGTTCTGGATAACTCCAAGATATACCTGCACCAGGTCTCGTTTATTCTTGAAAATTTCATCTGCAAAATGCACTCCCCCACCTGCAACTCTGGCTAGTGCACCACGACGCAGGTCAAAACGATAAGGGTTATTTGTATCCGATATGTGGAGTAATCTGGTAATAGATTCATCACCTAATAAATCAACTGCTGATGACGTGATTTTATCCTTAGCTGCATATTTGCCGGTCAGAGTTCCACGTGTTTCACTTATAGGGATTCTGACAATCTCTATAAACTCTTTCATTTTGGCGATATCGCCGTCGCAATAATCTCGAATTTGATTAAAAATATAGTCAGAGCAGGCACCCAGAGGGCGGTAATTCTTGAAATATTTCATTATTTGCTCATCGGTTGCACCCATCAGCTCAAAGTATTCAATATTTTTGTCGCGGTTTTCAAATAAATTCATTGCCAAGACCATCGGATCTTCGAAAGTTTGAGATTCAATTGTATGGATTTTTCCGTAACCACCTAATTTTTCGAGATTATTCAATTTAAATGTATATCTGTTATTCTCAGGCTCAGAGATAAATTCGCGATAGCACTTATTTAGATAGTCAACAAAATATGTTTTGCCGTTTCCCGGCTCGCCAATCAGAACAAAAGCCATCTCAGCTGAAGAGCCACCTTCAGCCGCATCTTTAACAAATGAAACAAAGCTGTTGATTTCATCGTACATTCCTATAATATGCTTTCCGGGCTTGCGGAAGAGCTGAAAGTCGTATGTAGGTCTGCCGTTTACTGTTATTTTTTTCATTCCGTCCGGATAATCCAAAATCATCCTTGTAACAGATTGAAAAACATTCTCAAATATTCTATTTCCTTCAATCACCGACTTAATATGATAATCTAAAGACTTGGGTGAGTCTGAATTAATTCTAATTTCCATTTCTTGTCCTCCGAAAAAATATTTTTGTTAACATATATATAGACTGATTTAACAAACAAAAGGTTACAGAAAAAATTTATATTTCTAATCATTCAGACATTTTTTATTTGAAATAATTGTAGTACTTTTCAAAAATTAATTTAAATTCAGCTAATTCATTAGTATTTTTCAAAAATAATTTCAACCAATATTAACAAATATTTAATCAAAAATAAAATTATTTTGATAAAATGGTAAAAAATAGTTAAATTTACAAATGTTAAATTTTGTAATTTTAAAAAGGTTAATCATGAATAAAATATTATTTTCGACAATATTGATTTTATCAATTTTTTTGCTGTCTTGTGGCAGTGATTCAAGCAGCAATCCAACTTCAGAGTATAAAGTAGAGTTAACTATAACCGGTGACCAGAACTTAGAGTTCAAGAGCAAGGAGGTAAATTTTATTCCTGCCGGAGATAACCCAAATTATCAAATCTCATGTTTTATGAATGAAAGCGGTAAAACCCACTCATTTTCAATTACAATTGACTCAAAGTGGATTGATAAAAAGGAGATAGATTTAACTCGGGATGATAATCGCTGTATTTTTGCATATGATGCAGGCAAAGAAGGAAATACGTACAGAGTTATAAGCGGTTTTTTGAATGTTGATGAATTGAATCAAAGGAATGTGAAAGGAACCTTAAATTTCACCGCTGCTAAGATTGGTGCAGTAGAAACTACAATTAAAGTCGAAAACGGTAAAATCAATATTAAAGTATAAATAAATAACAATGCCTTTATTAGAAACTGAAGTAACAATTAAAAACAGAGCAGGATTACATACAAGACCTGCAGCGGGTTTAGTCAAAATGTGCTCAAAATTTAAATCGGAAATATTTTTATCCAGAGATGGATTTGAAATCAACGCCAAAAGTATCATTGGTGTAATGACTCTTGCTGCAGAACAAGGATGTTCATTGCAACTCAGAGCCGATGGAGATGACGCCGAAGATGCAATCAATTCTTTAAGAGAATATTTTGAAAGTGGTTTTGGAGAGCCGATATAGTGCTATCCGAAACAACAATATCGAACAAACAGTATTATTCTACCGGCTCGGGAATTAATACGCAAGGTTTCCTTAAAGGGATACCTTCAGCTGTCGGTATAGCTATAGGTAAATCATTTATTATAGAGCCGGAGCCATATATTTCAGGTAATACTTTTATTGAAGCCGATAAAATCCAGTCAGAAATTGAAAGATTTGCAAAAGCACTTAAGCACCTTAACACAGAATTTGATGAGGTCATAAGCCATTCTAAAACTCTGCCTCAATCTGCACAAACAATCATTGAAACTTATCTATACCTGATTAATGATGAATTTATCAATGAAAATATTCGTGAAAGAATCAAAACAGGCTTAGATACAGAAAGCGCTGTAATTAATGAGTACGATTACCAGGGAAGTTTTTTGCGTAATTCCAAAGATGATTTGCTACGTGAGCGGGTTAATGATCTCGAAAATGTCAAGCGTAGATTTATATCAACTTTACGTCACGAAAATCCTGAATATCATCTTGCTTCGGGGAAAATATTAGTTGCTCAGAATATCTCGCCTACAGATCTTGTGAAGTACAAAGAAGTAGGAGTTATTGGAATAATTACTGAAATGGGTGGGATTGCTTCGCACGTTTCAATTTTAGCTAGGTCTTTTGAAATGCCTGCAATCATCGGAGTCAAAGACGCTACTAAAGTTCTTACCGATGGTTTAGATTTGATAATTGACGGCTTTACCGGACTCATAATTTATAATCCCGACAATCTGCTCTCACGAAGATATGAGCAAAGAATCAGCGAAATTGAAGAGCACAAAACAATCTTAGGCAAGCTTGTTAAAGTTAAGACTGAGACTTCTGATAAAAGAAGAATTCATCTTTTGTCTAATATTGACAGACTGGAAGATGTCAAAAATGCACTGATTGCCGGTGCAGAAGGAGTAGGTTTGGTAAGAACTGAGTCTTTGCTTTCCAATTCCGGAAAAATTCCTGATGAAGATTCACAGTATTCATGGTATAATGAATTAGCAGAAAGAATGTATCCGAATATTGTGACCATAAGATGCTTTGACATCGGAAGTGATAAATATTCAGCCGGTATCCCTCTTGTAGAAAATAATCCTTCACTTGGTCTAAGAGGAGTCAGATTTTTGCTTTACAGCAGAGATATTTTCAAGTCTCAGATTAAAGCAATTCTAAGAGCTTCTGTTAATAAAAATGTCAGAATTATGATACCTATGATATCTGATTTATCAGAGTTACTGACATCAAAATCGTTAATAGCAGATTGTATGCTGGAACTTGATAAATCTGGAATAAAGTACGATAGTAAAATACCTGTAGGAATAATGATAGAAACTCCGTCTGCGGTTTTAACATCGGATATTTTAGCTGTAGAATGTGACTTCTTTTCAATTGGAACTAATGATCTGACTCAATATACACTCGCAGCTGACAGGACAAATGACCTCGTTACCGACATATACGACTCATTCCATCCGTCAGTGCTGAAAATGATAAAAATCACAATTGAGAATGCTACTAAAGCCGGAATAGTTGTAGGTATTTGTGGTGAATTAGCAGGACACTCAGGAGCTACAAGGTTGTTGATGGGGCTTGGTATAACAGAACTCAGCGTGCCATCCTCAATGCTACTTGAGTTGAAAAATCGAATTCTAAAAATAAATTTTGAAGAAGCTGTACAAATGACTGAGAAGTTGCTAACCCTCAATAGTTCTCATGATATTCTGAAAATACTGGAATCTGAATCAAACTAAAGATATAACTATCAAGTATTTATTTTTGCTATAAAATAATTGGCTCTCAATTTATTGTTAAAATCTAATCAATAAAATGAAAAGCATCTTGTAATGCGAATATAAGTTTTATTAACCAAAATAATTTATTTAAATATTAATTATTATGATAATATTGTTAAATTATTAAACATTTATTTGCTTATATGAAAAAAAATCGTTATTTTTATAAATTATTGTTACATCGAATAAAGACGTAGAAGATGCTTCCAAAAAAATGGAGTTTACACGATATAGTTGCACTTACATTAATGAAAGGTGTTACATCTGTCCGCATTAAAGACATTGTGGATAAGTTTGACTCTTATGAAGCATTTATTAATTCGGATTATTCTGTCAAAATATTAAAATTGCAGGGAGATTTGTTCAATATATCATCAACCTATACTAATCAAGCTCAAGATTGTGTAGGAAATTGTGAAAAAAACAATATCAATATAATAACTTATTGGGATAGCAGTTATCCGGATTTGCTTAAGGAAATAAATTATCCTCCGACAATTTTATACGTGAGGGGAACACTCCAAAAACCTGATTCAATTTGTATAGCAATAGTTGGAACCAGAAATTCAACAGTTTATGGAAAACTTGCTGCAGAGAGATTTGCTGAGTATTTTGCTGCGAATGATATCATTGTCGTCAGTGGTTTGGCTCACGGAATTGATACTTTCTCTCATAACGCCACATTAAGAGCTCAGGGCACTACCTATGCGGTGTTAGCATCAGGGCTGGACACAATTTCTCCTAGTATAGCAAGAAAAAATGCTGAAAGAATTGTAGATGGCGGCGGAACATTGATTAGTGAATATCGTTGCGGATATCTTGCAAATCTTGGCTCCTTTCCCCAAAGGAACAGAATTATTTCAGGTATTTCAAGAGCTGTACTTGTTGTGGAAAGTGGGATTAAAGGTGGTTCTCTAATTACTGCAAGATTAGCTGCTAATGAATCACGTGAAGTCTTTGCAGTTCCTGGGAATATTACCTCAGAGAAAAGCGAAGGAACAAATATGCTGATACGCACGAATACAGCATCCCTTGCATCATCACCATCACAAATTCTTGAAGATTTGGGGCTTTCCAGACTCGATTTGGTTAAAAAGGGCTCATTCCAAAGAGAGCTAACATTTAATCATCCAAATGAAGAAAAAATTTACAATACAATTAGCTATGAACCGGTGCATATAGACAAAATTTTCGACGAAACAGGAATTGAAATTTCAGAGGGATTAGTACGATTGCTGGAGCTTGAGTTTAGAGGAATTATAAGGCAATTGCCCGGTAAATATTATGTCAAACCTTAAAATTAATAAAAATGAATTTCTTAGAAACTTATTCAGAACTTTTAAAATTAGTAGAAAATCGAATTAGAGAAGTCGTTCCAAAAATCGAACCTTCAAGGCTGTATGAGCCATTCGAGTATATAATGACTGCAGGCGGAAAGCGACTCAGACCTGTGCTTACACTTCTTGCTGCCGGTTCTGTTGGCGGTGACCCTAAATCAGCTTTGGATTCAGCAATTGCGCTTGAGGTATTGCATAATTTTACTCTTGTTCATGATGATATTATGGATAATTCACCCATCAGGCGAGGACGCCGGACTGTTCATGAAAAATGGGATTCTGCTACGGCTATACTTCTTGGAGATGTGATGGTCGGGTATGCGTTTAAATTGTTGCCGGATACAAGAATGCACGAAAGAGCGGATAAAATTCGTGAAGTATTTACCAATGAACTGATAGAAGTTTGTGAAGGTCAAGTAATTGATATGATGTTCAATGAAAAAAAAGATGTTACCATGATGGACTATTTGCAGATGATTGACAAGAAAACTGCAAGACTCATTGAAACATCAGCCGTAATTGGAGGGCATATCGGTCTTGGTTCAAAAGAAGAAATTGAAGCTCTAAAGCATATTGCAAGAAATGCCGGTTTAGCGTTTCAAATTCAGGATGATTTACTTGATATGACAGCTGACCAACAAGATTTCGGAAAGAAAATCGGTAAGGATATTATAGAAGGTAAGAAGACTTACTTAATTATTACTGCTCTACAGCGGGCTGAGTCAACTGAGGATAAGAAACTTCTTGATGATTTTTATGAAAATAATGGCTTACCTGAAAATAGAGTTAAAGATATGGATGAACTTTTTAAGAGAAATGGCATTTATTCTCTTGCTGAGAATGAGATAGATTTCTTTTTCGGAACTGCTAAAAAGAGTTACCCATTCTTGAAAAAAAATCAGTATTCGGAACATTTGATTCATCTGATAGAATCCTTAAATAAGAGATCGGTCTAAAAATAAAAAAATTTAAATTATTGATAATATTAAGTTTAAATTACTTATTTTTGTAATTCTATATAATGCAAAATTCAAATTAAATTTATATATAATAATATTGAGGGCATTTTAAATATGAGCAATTCAAACATTGCAAAATTAGATTTGAGCAAGTACGGAATTAACGATGTTGCTGAAATCTATTACAATCCGTCTTATGATGAAATTTACAAGCACGAGACAAATCAGTCGCTCGAAGGATACGAGAGAGGATATATAACAAATCTTGGTGCAGTTGCAGTTGATACCGGAATATTTACCGGAAGGTCTCCTAAAGATAAATATATTGTCAGAGATGAAACAACCGAAAATACGGTTTGGTGGGCAAATCCCCAACCAGGGAAGAAAAGTTCTGACAATAAACCAATCTCAACTGAAGTATGGAGCAGCTTAAAAGAGCTATCCGTAAATCAGCTATCCGGGAAAAAACTATATGTTGTTGACGGATTTGCAGGTGCTAACCCAGAAACAAGACTTAGTGTCAGATTCATCATGGAAGTTGCATGGCAGGCGCATTTTGTAAAAAATATGTTTATCCGTCCAAGTGATGAAGAACTTGAAAACTTTACACCTGATTTTATAGTTATGAATGCATCTAAAACTGTCAATCCTAACTGGAATGAACAAGGTTTAAACAGTGAAGTTTTCGTAGCATTCAATTTGCACGAAAGAATGGCTGTAATCGGTGGTACATGGTATGGTGGCGAAATGAAGAAAGGTATTTTCTCAATTATGAACTATTACCTGCCTCTCAAAGGAATAGCATCAATGCACTGTTCAGCTAATATGGGCAAAAGTGGCGATACTGCTGTATTCTTTGGATTATCAGGTACAGGGAAGACTACTCTTTCTACTGACCCTCACAGAATGTTAATCGGCGATGATGAGCACGGTTGGGATGATAACGGTGTATTTAATTTTGAGGGTGGTTGTTATGCTAAATGTATCAACCTTGACCCTGAAAAAGAACCGGATATTTACGGTGCTATTAAGCGTGATGCTCTCCTCGAAAATGTTGTTTTCGATAAAGAAACTGGCGTGATTGATTTTTCAAGCTCTGCAAAAACCGAAAACACAAGAGTTTCATATCCATTAAATCACATTGATAATATCGTAAAACCTGTCTCTAAAGGCGGTCATCCTGATAAAGTAATATTCCTTACTGCCGATGCTTTCGGTGTTTTGCCTCCTGTTTCGAGATTGACTAAAGAACAAACTGAATATCACTTCTTAAGTGGGTATACTGCTAAGCTCGCCGGTACTGAGCGTGGTGTGACAGAACCAACTCCTTCATTCTCATCTTGCTTTGGCAATGCATTTCTAATGCTTCACCCGACAATTTATGCACGCGAGCTGACACGGAAAATGGAAATGTGTAATTCAAGAGCTTATCTTGTAAATACAGGTTGGATTGGTGGTCCTGCAGGCGTTGGAAGAAGAATTGATATTCCATCAACACGCGCCATAATTGATGCTATTCTTGACGGCTCAATCGAAAATGCTGAATTTGAAGAATTGCCGATATTTGGACTAATGATACCTAAGTCTCTTCACGATGTTGAAAGCAGAATACTTAACCCAAGAAATTTATGGGAAAATCCAACAGAATGGGATGCTCAAGCAAGCAAACTGGCAGCTAAGTTCATCAAAAATTTCGAAAATTTTACTGATACCGAACATGGACTAAGTCTTGTTGCAGCAGGTCCAAAGTTATAATTCTAATCTGATTTTTAATTCAAAAGCCCTTGAAATTATTATTATTCAAGGGCTTTTTTAATTAATTTATGTATGCGTTATGTGGGTAGCTCAAGCTCTATCCCGGCGAAGAGGCAGCTGTGCCACACTTCGCAAGTGTGGCACAACTAACTCTTTTTAACTTACAACTCAAGAACATTCAACATTTAACTATTTCACATCTTCACAAATTTCTCTACAATATTGCCAATACGGATGATATACACGCCTGCGGGCAGATGCGATACGTCAATTCTTAGTAGCTCAGACGCTCCCGTCTGAGTATTTTTCATATTATTCACAGACGAGGGCGTCTGCGCTACCTCAATTCCAAGCATATCAAATATTTGCACTTTATCAACCATAGGGTTAACCCTATGGTTGATTTCAGGGATAGAAATTGTAATATAATCACTTGCGGGATTGGGCTTTATCCTGAAAATTATATTATTTCCATCTATAACTGAAGTGCCGAGCTTGGTTGTGAAGTAGCATACATCCGACCATCTGCCAACTTCATCAGTGCGGTAGGGCTGTACCTGCCAATAATAGAGTGTAAGATCATCAAGTTCTTCTATTTCAATTTCAGTCGTTGTTATGCCTTCGTATTCATAGTCAAATGTGCTGAGTGTGCCATCTTTTGTTACTCGTATTCTGTAATATTCTGCTCCCTTGACTGTATTCCAGGTAAGGTTCAGTTTTAATTCCTCCTCTTTTTTACCACATATTGGAGAAGTTAATTGGGGCAGTGGCATCTGGGTTCGGAATTTTGCAGGGGCTGAGGTTTTTGATTCCTGACCATTCGTTGAACTGACTCGCCACCAGTATTCTGTAAATGGTTCTAATCCATTATAATTCGAATTCATCTGGTTTCCATCAGTAACTCTTAAAATATTACTGAATTCAGAATCTTTTGATAATTCAAACTTATAGCTTGTTGCATCACGCAATTTCTCCCACCGGAAAAGTATATTATATGAATTTCCAACACTTTCTGATTTAGGGTAAAATAAGTCAGGTGCTTTAAAGTCAAATTTGAAAAAATTGCCCTCATAGCGATATATATCGCCATCAAGCCGGGTACCTATAATTGGAAATTGACCTGCCCAGTCCACATCCATCACTGCTATTAAATGAGATTTAGAAAATGCTTTTGGGTCTTCTAAATACCATGTATCACCGCCATCATTTGTCATCAATACCTTGCCGTTACGACCCACAAGCAAGCCGTTTTTCTCGTCATAAAACGAGAAACTCTGCAAATCATCCTTTGCTGAAAGTCTGAGTGTATCCATAGTTTTTTGCCAAGATTTTCCACCATCTCTTGTACGGTAAAATACGTCATAAAAGTACATAGAACTATCAATCGTTGCAGCGGCTTGTCGTGCCCTGTAACCAAATCCAACACTGTCGTTTACCATTTGTATTAAACCTGGTCCTAACTCATAATATGTAGTGTCTTCATTTACAATTTTTGGAAATTCATATAAAAGTGTCCATTGGTCTTTTTCAAAATTATAACGTGAAGCTATTCTTCCACGTGTGACTGTGTCGGAGTTATTAATATATTTGTATTGTCCACTTTGATAAAACAATATATCTCCATTAGAAAATGTATAATAAGCTCTGCCAGGCCTTGTAAAACTTTTTGGCGGGTCAATCCTACTTGTTGTATGCCAACCATCTTCTGTCTTTAACAAATAATAGTTGATATTGTCAAAATCAAACGAAAAATCATTTTTAAATTCATAAGATAACATTAATCCTTTTTTACTATTCAGCATATACGGTAAAAATAGTATAACCTCACTATGAGCAGTATCTCTTTCCAAAACAGTTCGTACATCCTTGAAATTATCATAAACCATTTCAATTTTCTTTTTATAAATTGGTTTACCACAATTACAATCTTCGTAATATACATAGTATTGCGTGTCCTTAGAAACTATGAACCATGTGTCCGGCAGTTTATTAAATTTATAAACAGAATCCCATTTCAATCCTTGATCGGAAGACACATAAGTATTTCCATTGCCAATATATGCTATGCAGTAATCAGGACTGAAACATTCCAATTTATTTATTAATTTGTTTATACTATTATTCTGCGAAGGTCTGGTTATATATTTCCATCCTGTTGAATTACAAATACTTGGAAACATCAGAAGTATCGTAATTAATAACATTTTATACATATGTTACTCCATTTATTAAATAAACTTAGTTGTCCGACACTTCGCAAGTGTGGCACAACTAACTCTTTTTAACTTTCAACTCAAGAACATTCAACATTTAACTATCTCACATCTTCACAAATTTCTCCACAATATTGCCAATACGGATGATATACACTCCCGCGGGAAGATGAGATACGTCAATTTTCTGTGTGGACAGGTCAAGCCCTATCCCTACAGATAAAACCTCTAATCCAAGCATATCGAATATTTGCACTTTATCAACCATAGGGTTAACCCTATGGTTGATTTCAGGGATAGAAATTGTGATGAAATCTGTAGCGGGGTTGGGGTAAATATCGAAATTTGAATTTAATTTTCGATTTTCATTATAAACAGATGCAACTATACTACTGTCAATTATTTCAAAAACTCCATGCATACCTGTACCAACCCATAGATGCCCTTTCTTATCAAAAAAAATGTATTCAGCTTTCCTGCTTTCATTTCCATAATAAGCGTGCCCCTTAAAGTGCCATCTCCCATCTAAGAACTTTACAACTTTTCCGCGAGAATTAAGAGCCCAAAGATTATTTTCTTTATCACAGATTATTTGAGGGGCAAATATTTCATGCTTTTCGTAGTCCTCTATAAAATCTGCTTCTATCTTTTTCCATTCCTTACCATCATACTTCATTATACCATGTTCCGTTGAAAGATATTTATTGCCAATTTTATCTATAGCAAAATTGTAATACCTACTTTGTTTTCCTTTGTAAGAATTATTAAAGTCACAAAAAACATTTCCATTGTCAGAATGGCAAATGATATTTTGTTCATTCCACCATACAATGCCTTCTTCGTCAATAATATAGTTTAGTGATATACCATACTCGTAAAGTTCAATCCAGTTTTCACCATCAAACTTATAAGAACCCTTCTCACTTATAAGATAGACACTATTAGTATTATTATTATATTCCAAGCGAACTACGTTCTTACCAATAATATCAGGAAATTTTTCTTTTAAATTTTCATATCCATTTTTATTGAATTTTATAAGACCATTCATCATTAAACTTATCCAGACATTACCATTTCCGTCTTTACAAGATGCTCTGACTACATCATTTGGAATTCCTGAATTTGTACTGTCAATATAATTCCAATTATAACCATCAAAGTAACAAGCACCCCATCCACCTGAAAACCACATGTTTCCATGAATATCTTGACTTATATGTGGGACCCAATTTGACAATAATGGATTTTCTTGGTAATGTCTTTGTACATTTTCGGAAGCATTAGAACTGAATTGAATAATAAAAAGGAAAGCTACAATTGCAACCATCAGCTTAGGGTATATTGAATGTATGATCATAACAAATCTTTTTACAATTTGTGATTAATAATTATCTAAAATACAAATATTCTTTGAAAAAACAAAAATTATTTTACAAATAAGAAATAACCTTTCGTTTAGTAAATCTCAAAATATAGATAATTTTTTTTATTAATTAATTTCTAGATAATCGGTTTTCCTTAATTATCTCCATCATCCGCTGAATGTATGTTCCAAATGAATATATCAGGGCTGCTGTGCAGAGATAGAAGCCGTAAAAAATTGCATAGTTAAACTCAAGAACCACTCCAAGCATCGTAATCACAATAAGAAAAAAAGTTACTTTTCCCTCAAAATTCGATGTAGGAACCACCTCGTATTTTTTCTTAAGATATAAGCCTCCTGCTAATATCAACAAATCTCTCAGAATTACTGCCAGAAAAAACCAAACAGGCATAGCTTCGGTCAATATCATCACAAGAGCAATTACACCAACAAATACTTTATCTGCAACAGGATCTAATATTTTTCCAAGGTCAGTTATCTGATTTAATTTCCTTGCGAAAAATCCATCAAGAAAATCAGTCAAACCTGCAATCACACCAATTATTATAGCAATATTGATTTCACCTGCATAGATAAAATATGCTACCGGGAATGTCAAAATTATCCTCAACAAACTAATTGAATTTGAAAGATTCATTATGTGCAACCTTTTTTATGAAAAACAAAGTTAAAATAAATGCAAAAATAATGCCCGGAAACATAGGTTCAATATCTTTGAAGAAATTAATTTCATAGGCTTTCAGAAATGTCCAGGATAAAGAAATTAAACTTGATGAAATCATAATCAATAAGGCACTTTTGGGTTTAATTTCAAATTTGGAATTCATACTCAATGTAAGAGGAAAAATCAACCCCGGAACAGCTACAGATGCAGTTTTATAGATAATTTCCACTGCTGATGGCATAGCTATAGCAATAATCACTCCTACAATTCCTGTGATTATAAGCCCTGCTTTAGTAAGAGATTGAGTAGAAAATTTACTGAATTTCTTAAAATTTGACAGAATGTCATTTCCAATAGTCAGTGCACTTAAAAATGCATAACTATCAAGAGTTGACATCACGGTAGCAAGAAGCGAAACAACAAACAATCCTTTGAAAAAAGCCGGCAATACTGCCTCTCCAAGCAAAGGGAATGACATCAGGGGATTTTCAATATTCAAATATGCTTTAGCAAATAAACCTGTTGTCAAGGTCAGGAAATCAAAAACTGCCCAGAATGCTATTGAAACGAATATACCATTTCTGGCTGTTTTGGGTGAAGTTGCTGCAGAACAACGCTGATGGAAGCTCGGGTCAACAAATGTCTGAAAAGCAATAATAAACCATGCAATGAGAAACTGCCAATTGTAATCACCTTTGAAAGTTTTGTGGTTTTCCGGAAGTAAAGTCAGCATATCTCCAATTGAGCCATAATTGATCAATGCAAAAACAAGCAGCAAAGCAAAGCCTAAATACATTAAAACAAACTGTGCTGTGTTGGTATAAACATCAGCCCTAAAGCCGCCTGTAAAGAGGTATATCAGCGATAAAACAGCACCAATAATTATTGAGAACCATAAGCTCCAGCCCGAAAAAAGCTGAATTATTACTCCAAGCATAAGTATATAAGCCGCAGGTATTGTAATAACAAGAACAATAACTGATGCAGCTATTCCGGCATATTTTCCATACTTCATTCTAATCTGCTCGGGAATTGAAGTAACGTTTGAACTCCTGATTTTTCCGGCTAAGAAATACGCAAAAATTCCTGCAGCGATATAATAAGGCAAGCCGAAACAAACCCAAGCCACAAATCCCGAAGTATATACAAATTCACCGATACCTAATATACTTCCATACCATGTTGCAACAAGTGAAGCGACAAAAAGCGGCAGAGTCAGTTTTCTGCCGGCTAATAAATATTCTTCCTTAGATTCACTTTTCCGTTCCTTTTTTCCTGCAACTACAAATCCGACATAAAGAACTATTGCAAAATAAATTACGATTATAAGAATGTCTGCAATTTCAAGGGTCATGCCGTCCACTCATCAAGTATAAGTTTAGGTATTTCAGGCTTCGAATCACCAATAATCAGGCAGTTCTTCAGATAATCTGAAGCTTGACAAAAAGAAGTAGTATCTTTGGATTGGATAAGGGCAATCTCCTCTCCCGCTTCTACCCTATCACCGATTTTTTTATTTAATATTATACCTGCACCGTAATCAATGCGGTCATTTATGTCACGTCTTCCACCGCCGAGCATAATACCGGCAATACCTACATATAATGTATCAATCTGCTGAATATATCCCGACTTATCGGCAAAAATTGATTGATTTGGATAATTTTCATACTTTCTTTTACTTGATTCTAAGTCACCACCTTGTGATTCAATCATCTTCACAAAATTATTAAAAGCAATACCGGAATTCAATACTTTCTCAAGTTCAATGATTGCCTGAGCTTTGCTTTTAAAAATATCTGCATTTACAAGCATAGAAGCTGTCAATGAGAGAGTTAATTCTTTAATATCGTCAGGGCAATTCCCTTTGAGCGAATCCATAGTTTCTTCAATTTCGAGCCAATTTCCGATTTTATTTCCAAGTGGCTGCTCCATAGATGAAAAAATCACAGTCATAGCAAGTCCGCTTTGACGAGCGACATCAATCATTGAGCTTGCAAGCTCACGAGACTGCTCGAGTGATTTCATAAAAGCACCATTACCGACTTTCATATCAATAACAAGTGCATCCAAATCTTCGACCAATTTTTTGCTTAGTATTGATGCGGTGATTAGCCCGACCGATTCGACAGTGCCGGTAACATCGCGGATGTGATAGAGCTTTTTATCAGCAGGAGCAATATCATCTGTCTGGCAAGCCATAAAAACTCCATTTTCATGTAAAAGCTTAGCATAATCCTCAGTATCAAGTCGTATTCTAAATCCGGTGATTGATTCCAGTTTATCAACTGTCCCGCCGGTATGACCAAGTCCTCTTCCTGAAATCATAGGTACAGCAACATCAAACGCCATACAAAGCGGTGTTATCAATAATGATATTTTATCGCCCACCCCACCGGTTGAGTGTTTGTCAACTTTTTTGTAAGGAATTGATGTGAAATCGAACTTTTTGCCTGAATCTCTCATACTGAAAGTCAGCTGGGAAATTTCAGCCGGACTAAGACCGCAAATACATGATGCCATTAAAAATGCAGCCGCTTGCAAATCGGAGACATTTGAATTATTCAGCCCTTCGACAAAAAATTTTATTTCGTCTCGAGTTAACTCAAAACCGTCTCTTTTCTTCTTTAAAATCTCAGAAATTAGCATATTTTACAAATTTGGTATAAAAACTTATGTAAAAATAATTGTTTTTTGTAAATATATCGTATTTTTATATTTTGTATTTTAGTATTTTTCAAAAAATAAATAAGTTAATTGATGTTATACACAATGCAGGTATCCCAGAAGCTGAAGAAACTGATACGTTCTCTTCACCAAAAACCGTTTCGCGACCAAAACGGATTATTCGTTGCGGAAGGTGAGCGATTAGTTTCGGAGCTCACCAAAAGCGGTTTTACGACCGAACTTGTTGTACTTAGAGATTCCCCTACGCAGGATGTTCTCGAAATAGCAGAGTACTATTCTGAAAAAGGAGTTCCGGTTTATGCTGCTCAAAAACATCTTTTTGACCAGCTTACCGACACAAAATCCCCTCAGAGCATTCTGGCAGTTGTTAATATTCAGACTATTGAGCCTGACTACAGCAAGCCATTCATAGCACTTGATGGCGTTGCAGACCCGGGCAATGTTGGAACTATTATCCGAACAGCGAATTGGTTTGGGTTCGACCAGATATTAATCGGCAGAGATTGCGCAGACTGCTATAATCCGAAAACTGTACGCTCGACTATGGGTGCAATTTTCAAAACAGCAATTCATTATGCACCGGACTTAGCAGGTTATATAAATGAACACTACAAAGGATTTGATATTTTAGGAGCGACACTTAATACTGATGACACAATTGAAAAAACCAAAGTTAAGAAAAAGTTCGGAGTGGTTTTCGGCAGTGAAGCTAAGGGAATTTCAGATGATGTAAATGAAATTCTAACTAAGAAATTTAAAATTGTTGGATTTGGAGATGCTGAATCATTAAATGTGGCAGTTGCTGCAGGTATATCAATGCACCATTTTAAAGATTTTTTAAAATAATTTAGCAAAAATTCACTCTTTATTAACAATATGTTTGTTTTTTTAAAATAATTCGATTATTTTAAAATTTTGTGTTTTTGCAATTTTTTTAGCATAGTGATTTATGGAAGTAGTTTTAAAAATAGCATTAATAGCTGTATTAAGTTATTTCGTTGGTAGCATACCCACAGCTATTATAGTAAGCAAGCGCTTTTTCGGATTTGATATCCGCACAAAAGGAAGCGGCAATATGGGTAGTACTAATGCTTTTAGGATTTTGGGCTGGAAGTGGGGTTTATTTGTTCAGATTACAGATATACTAAAAGGTTATCTTGCTGTAGTTCTTGTTGCCGGTTATATTGGTGAAGGTTTAATTTTTCCGAATGCTACAATGTTCGAGCATATCACACTTCTCAAACTTCTTGCCGGTGTGTCAGCAGTAGTTGGACATATATGGTCTGTTTTTGCAGGATTTAAGGGAGGTAAAGGTGTAAATACAGCCGCCGGTATGCTTATTGGTCTTGCCCCTTATGATGTATTGATTGCCTTCTCGCTTTTTGCACTGACAGTAATTTTCTCAGGATATATTTCACTTGGCTCAATTATGGCGGCTTTTTCAATTCCGTCATCAATGATAGTCAGATACAACATTTTCGGTGCTGATATACCCGGGTATAGTGTCCTGATATACTTTGCACTTGGATTGATGGTACTTGTGATTTATACTCACAGAGCAAATATTAAAAGACTTTTACAAGGCAATGAAAATAAATTTTCAAAGTTACAGTTAATTAAACTGAAGAATAAACCCAAAGAAGAAAATTGACAATAGAAAATCTAAATATAGGTGTATTAGGAGCCGGCGGTTGGGGTACTTCGCTGGCTCTTGTTTTATCAAGCAATGGCTATGAAGTTACTCTCTGGTCGCATGATGAAAATCTTGTTAGTATTATTAATCAAACCAGAAAAAATCCCGACTATCTTCCCGGAGTAGAAATTGATAATTCAATCTCTGTTACAAGCAATACTGCACTTCTTGCCGATTGTGAATGGCTAGTCAATACTATTCCAACACAATTTATAAAATCAACAATCCTGAATTACAATCTGCCTATGAAAAACAAATTCATAATCAATGGTAGCAAAGGGGTTGAAGTTGAAACTTTGTGCAGAATATCCGAAATTTTTCAGAAAAGTGGCGATATTGATTCAAGCCACTTTGCAGTGCTTACAGGTCCAAGTCATGCTGAGGAAGTATCCCGCAAAACTCCTACTACAATCGTTGGTGCTTCAGAAAATATAATTTTTGCTCATGAAATTCAGCAGGTATTCTCAAATGAATATTTCCGCGTTTATGCCTCTGATGATGTTACAGGTTGCGAACTTGGTGGCTCACTAAAGAATGTAATTGCCATTGCTGCAGGCATAATTGACGGACTTGGTTTAGGCGATAATACAAAAGCGGCATTGATTACAAGAGGTTTAGCTGAGATATCCCGACTCGGAGTTGCTATGGGGGCAAAAGCAATTACTTTTTCAGGTCTTTCCGGCTTAGGAGATCTTTTTGTTACTTGCAACAGTCGTCACAGTCGTAATAGAAAAGTAGGTGAATTATTAGGCTCAGGCTTAACATTAGAAGATATAACATCCCAAATGAAAATGGTTGCTGAGGGCGTATATACAACAAAAGCTGCTATAGAGCTCGGCAAAAAGCATAATGTCGAAATGCCGATTTCAGAACAGGTTTACCGTATATTATTTGAAAATGTTAAACCAATGGAAGCTATCCATGACCTTATGACACGCCAATCCAAACGCGAGTGGTGGTGGTAATTCTATTATGATAATATGAATGAAAAACTTATATATTGGATAATTCTATCTGTTGCAGGGCTCTTTGAAGTGGGCTGGGCTGTGAGCATGAAGCTTTCGGAAGGATTTACAAACCTGAAATGGACAATTATTACAGTTATTTTGCTGATTATTTCTATGCTGGGTCTTGGTATTGCAGTTAAGCATCTGCCTGTAGGAACTGCTTATGCAGTCTGGACAGGTATCGGTGCAGTCGGTACTGCAGTATTAGGCATAATTCTATTTAAAGAATCTGCAGAATTCTGGAGAATTTTTTTCCTCCTGATGATTGTTTGTGGTATTATAGGTCTTAAAATTGTTACTAAATAATTTTTTTAGCTTTTATTAATTTTGTATTTCTTACCAATTATCAGCATACCATAAGATTCACCCGGATTCTTGTCAAGATATTTATGATGAGCATGATGCGCTTTGATGACTGACTTTAAATACGAATTATCAAGATTTCTAAATAAAATTTTTCTTAATTTTTTCATCCTTTGGTGTATCAATACTTCATGAAATAGAAAATAAGCTATTCCATACAGCATAATGCCTAAGCCTATCCAAATTCTAAAATCGAAACCGTTCATCATGCCAAACATAATAAATAGCCAACTTGGGATTGCAAAAATCAGGAAAAAAGTATCATTCCGCTGGAAAAATCCTTTTGGCTGAACATGATGGTCGCGATGCAAAGACCACAAAAATCCATGCATCACATATTTATGTGTAAACCAAGCAACAAACTCCATGAAAAAAAATGTTGCGGTTATCAAAAATACTGCTAATATTATATCTGTCATTATTCTATAATAAATTTTTTAATAAGTATTCCTTTTTGCGATTTTATCTTCAGGAAATATGCTCCGGGTGCAACTTTCTCACCAGCATCATTTCTTAAATCCCACGATAATATCTCATCAATCAATTTTTCGTTATCAAACCGATTTATCGTAAATCCTCTGATGTCTTCAATCGTTGCTGTATAGTCTGCCAAGTCTCTCTTAATCTCAAAGAAAACAAGTGATACTGAAGGATTTGGATAAGCCTTAATAAAATCCTCACCATCAATTGGCATCAAAACCGAAGTTTCAATCGTATCTTTTTTTCTCCAATCTTCAATACCACGGTCAATACCGAAACATTTGGTTTTAGTTGTGTCTGCTTCTAAATTAACAGGCAAAAACAATAAAAATATCCAGCTTGAAACAACTGTCAAATATTTATAATATTTATTAAAAAATATTCTCATATTTTAAAAATCTTTACTTTTTACAGTCATCAAAATTTTCGAGTAAGAGTCGGACTTTAAAATTTTTCTCGCTAGAATCAAATCATTGTCAATATTCATAAATGCAGCAAACATATCTCTTTCAGAATTGAATCTTGATTTAATCTCGTAATCAAGATACATCAAAATATCAACCTTGCTTTTCTCCAGAATACCTTCCTCCTCTTTTGCAAGAGATTTTCTCAAACTGTTCAAACTTTTATCAAAATTTGCTGAAAAACCGGATTCTTTGGCAAGGTCGGAAATTCTGTCTATTATCAAATCAGACTCTGATTTAAAAGAGTAATCCTGTTTGTTGAGATAATCAATAAATTGTTTGAATAATTTGTCATCAGCAGAAAAATTTTCAGGAAGTTTACTAAGCTTGGATGAATACAGATTGCTAAATTTGAAGAAGTGGAAATTACCATATAAATCAGCAATCACCTCAGCATAAACTTGTCTTTCACCGGTAGTATCAGGGTTAATTCCTGTTGACTCAAATACTTTTCTTCCGTTAGCAGTGTAAAAAACTGTTGAATCTGGCGAATCCGACACACCGGATTTTTCATTTCCAATATATTTCTCTGCGAATTTTATGCGCTGAATACATCTGCCTGATGGAATATAATATTTTGCAGTAGTAATTTTAAGATTTCCATTATATGGCATCGGCAATATTGACTGAACTAAGCCCTTGCCATAAGAACGCTTACCGACAATTACAGCCCTGTCATAATCTTGCAAAGTACCGGCGATTATCTCACTTGCACTCGCTGAATTTTCATTAATTAATAATACAAGCGGAAGATCAGGTTCAACCGGATTGCTGGTGGATTTGTAAGTATATAATTCTTCATCATCTCTGCCACGAGTAGATACTATTAAGCTACCATTTGGAAGGAACATATCACAAATCTGCACAGCAGGCTCCAGTAAACCTCCGGGATTATCCCGCAAATCAATTATTAAAGAATTTAGTTTTCCACGTCGCTTGAGTTCGTTGAGGGCATATCTGAAATCTTGTGCTGCTGTTTTATTGAAGCGTTCAAGCTTAACATAACCTGTATTATCATCAAGAATTTCATAATAGCCAATATTATCCAAACTTATGCTTTTCCTTACTAAACTAAAATCAAGTGTATCAGGATTTCCGTCACGAATTATTCTTAAGTTTGATTTTGAACCTGCATCACCTTTTAAAAAATCACGAATATCCTGATAATCTTTATAAAGCACATATTCGTCATCTACATAGCAGATTCTGTCACCAATTCTAATTCCTTCATCAAAAGCTGAATAACCATCGCGAACCTGAGTTACGGTAAGCATACTGTCAATATTGGATATTGAAATGCCAAATCCTGTATATGTACCTGAAGTAAGAATATCGAAATCTTCTCTGTCTTGGATATCATAAAATTCTGTATATGGGTCGAGTGTAGACAGCATACCCTGAATTGCTCCTTTAATCAATATCTCAGGGTCAATTTCGAGGACATAATTAGTTGTTACTTCCCTGAAAACTGCACCAAAGACATCAAAGGACTTATTAATTTTGAAATAATAATCCTTTGTGAAACCAAGTATCAATAATGAAGCTATCGCTACTAATAGAACAATTCCGATTTTCTTTTTCACTTAATCTATCCTATCCCAAATATATTGCTTAATTTTTTCTGCTGAAATTCTGTCCTGATTCATAGAATCTCTTTCTCTAATAGTTACAGTACCGTCTTCAAGGGTTGTTCCGTCAACCGTAATACAATAAGGAGTGCCAATCTCATCCTGACGACGGTAACGCCTTCCGATTGCACCTGAAGTATCATACTGTGCCTTAAAGTGACGTTGCAAATCTTTATAAATTGAATGAGCCTTTTCAGGCATACCGTCTTTATTCACAAGCGGAAATACTGCTACTGTAACAGGTGCTAACTTCTGATTAAATCTCATAACAACACGTGTTTCACTTCCACCCTTCTCATCTGTAACGGTTTCTTCGTCATAAGCATTGCATAAGAATGCCATCAAGCCGCGTGAAACACCGCCGGAAGTTTCAATCACATAAGGTACATAACGGTCTTTGGTTACTGTATCAACATATTCCATCTTCTTACCTGAATATTCCTGATGGGCTTTCAGGTCAAAGTCTGTTCTTGAATGAATACCCTCAATTTCGCCAAATCCAAATGGAAATTCAAACTCAATATCGGTTGCCATATTAGCATAATGAGCTAATTTCTCATGATTTTTCCATTTCATTTTTTCTGGCTTCATACCGAGTGACAGATACCAATTCCACCGCTGTTCTTTCCAATATTCGAACCAATGAGCTTCTTCGCCCGGCTTAATAAAATATTGCATTTCCATTTGCTCGAATTCACGTGTACGGAACAAGAAATTCTTGGTATTAATCTCATTACGAAAAGCTTTACCAATTTGTGCAATACCGAAAGGTGGCTTCTGACGAGCAGTTTCTAAAACATTTTTGAAATTTACAAAAATGCCTTGTGCAGATTCAGGACGGAGATAAACTACACTGCTTGAATCTTCCAAAGGACCTACAAATGTCTTGAACATCAGATTGAAATTACGTACTTCTGTCCAATCCATCGAACCCGAAATTGGATCTTTAATTTCGTGCTCCATAATGATTTTGTAATAATCATCATTTTCCTGAACAGATTCAAGTTTTTGCTGAATAATATTTAGCTCATCATTTTTGTTTTTCTTTCTGAGCTTTTCGATATGTTCTTCAATCAAATTATCTGCTCTGTGACGTGATTTGCTAGTTTTGTTATCAATCATCGGGTCGCTGAATTGCTTGGTATGACCGCTTGCATCCCAAGTTCTCGGATGCATTAAAATTGAAGCATCAACACCTTCAATGTCATCACGATAAGTCATAGCTTTCCACCATGCTTCTTTGATATTAAGTAAAAGTTCAACTCCAAGCGGACCAAAATCCCAGCAACCATTGAGACCACCGTAAATTTCAGATGATTGGAAAATAAAACCGCGTCTTTTCGCAAGCGATATAATAGTATCAAGTTTGTACATTTATTTTTTCTCTGAAGGATAAATTTAAAAAACATCAAAAAATATTCATAAGTAGACTAAAAAGAAGCATAAAAATTATATATTGCAATCTAATATTTAAAATATAATATTAATAACTCTGTATTTATGAATCATAATAATAATATAAAGAGGCTGTTTCAAAAAGTACTTTTTGAAACAGCCCTTGATTTACAAAACTCATCAAAATATATTAGTTTATAGTATCTTCACCGGCATGCCAGTTGCAAGGAGTAAGTTTACCTGATTGAAGTGCAGTCAAAACACGAATGATTTCCTCAGTATTTCTTCCAACAGCTTCAGGCTGGATAACTGAATAAACAAGCTCACCATCAGGATTAATTATATATGTACCGCGTAATGCGTAACCGGTTTCTTCTTTTAAAACTTCATAATTGCGAGCTGTAACTCTTGTGAAATCAGCAAGCATAGGATAAGGAAGATTACGAAGTCCGGGATGTGAGGAGCGCCAGGCAAGATGTGAGAAATGGCTGTCTGTAGAGCAAGCAATAACTTCGCAGTTTAAGTCTTGAAATTGTTTGTAAGCTCTGCCGAAATCTTCGATTTCAGTTGGGCATACAAATGTAAAATCTAGCGGATAGAAAAATAAAACAACCCATTTTCCTTTGTAATCATCCAGGCTTATATCAGCAAAAGCATTATCAGGTGAAAGAAGTGTGGCATCTCCGCCAATAACTGCTTTACCTTGAAAATTTGGTGCCGGTTTTCCTACTAATAAACTCATATTATCTCCTAATAATTTATTTTAAAAAGTGTCATTAATAATTATATATCAACGTTGAAAACATCTCAATAGTGTTAAAAATGAACTATCTGACCTAATAAATTATTTATCGCTTATCAACTGAAATCGTGGAGGATTAGCATTAGTTGTTATTTCAATATCTGCATTGAAAGTAAATTTAAGATTAAATTCTTTGAATTCTGAAGGATTTTGTTTTTTATCTCCTAATTTCAGTTTATTAACCCACATTGAAATAGTATTATTAGGATTTCTTTTAAAATACATAAAACCTTCAGTTTCGATATTGAAAGCATCTCCAACCGAGTACCAAGTTCTTGAAATATTCGTTGTTGAAAATCTAAGTGATTCAATGAAATATTGCTCGCCAATTTCACCAAGGAAATTATTTCTGAAATAAAATCTGAAATCCGACTTTTCAGGAAAAGGATTTTTAATAATGACATTAAATCCCGTATTTGATTTATCACCATCTATAAAAAGCCATAATTCATTTAAAAATGACTGATGAAAAATTCCAATTTGTTTAAGATTGATTACATCGCCATCAGAAACCATTGTATTATTTTCAGCAAGAGCAGGTTGCATACTATTATTATTATTGTCATTTTTGGTATTATCTGTGGCGTTGTCAGAGCTACAAGCCGATAGTGACAATATAACAAATAATAACATTAATTTTAGTACGGCAAAACTATTCATAAATAACTCCTTTTTATATATATTAAATAATAGTTAATTTTTGTAATCAAGATAATGCTAAGTGCAATATTCGACAATAGTAATTAATAAATAAGATAATGCTAAAATTTTTTGACGGTAATAATAATAATTAATTGTCAAAATTCATAATTTTAATTATTCAGGAAATTTGATGATTTCATACTATTTTTTGGATGATTGATAAAGATAATGAAATATTATTCCAAATATACCAAGCATAATATACACAATATAAATGATTTCCATACTTTCAGATTTATTCAGAGCAGATTTGATAGTCACATAAGATATAATTAAAAAAGTGAGTGCAAGAGACAAATTCAACTTTCTCAGCATAGACTGGGCTAAATTATACTGATGGTAAGCGTTTTCACCGGTAATTTTGACAAGATAATTGAATTTATGCGGGAAGTAGTTTAAAATATAAATGCCAATGCAAAGAACAAATCCTATTGCCGGTGCAAGCCAAATCATACTTCTACTGCCGAATCCATCTGGTTTACCGGTGCTGTCGAAATGAATAGGGATTATTTCGGGCAACTGATTATTACTATTATAAATATATGCAAACATAAAGACCAAAACTCCAAATGTCAGATACTCTAAAATTTTATCAAAATCAGATTTGACTATTTTAAGTTTTGGTCTTTGCATATTATAAGAATAAACTTACCAATTATACATCTTATCTAAAGTCCAGGTTTTAGTGATTTCAACTTTTTGTTGAATGAAATCATTGGCAACCTGATAAGTAAGCAAAATGTTATATTTTGCTTCTAAACTGTTAATAGAACCACGCGGATGCATTTTAATAGTGTATTCGCTTGTTCCCTCAGCATCTGTAAAATCAATCAACTGCGATAGACCAAAAAGTCTAACAAGACTTTCGACAGGAATAAAATTGTTTGATACACCTTTGAATGTATAACTTTGAATGTTGAAATTAGTAAGTGTAAATGTAACGCTATCAAGAAATCTTCCGCCTTCAATTTCGCAAAGAATTTCCTTTGACCATGATGAGTCAACATCAATTTTATGCTGAGGTGGAAATCCTTTCACAACATCGAATAAGTTAACAAGTGTCTCATCTGAAAGACCATTCATCCATGATGCTTTATTTAATTCGTCTTGTGGAGCTGTTGCCGGGTCAGTAAGATATTTACGCTTGTCAAGAAGCATATCGCCATGAACTTTTGCCACTTCCTGATAAGGCGAATAAGTCATTTGAAAATCAAGTCCAAGCTGCACCATTCTGTTTTGATAATCATCAAGCTTTGGAGGTCTTAAATCGTCTCTTTGGTCATTAAAATAAATTGTAGTGTCTTTGCTTGTATATTTGTACTCAAGCGAGTCCACCGAAACCTCAATCATCTGAAATCCTTGCTTGTCAACGGCGCTCGGAGCACGTAGTGAGAAATGATAGGTCATGTCACGAGTGAAATTCTGCTCGTTGCCGTTGCTGAAAACTCTTGTAATTTTTGAATTTTCATTGTAAATATATTTTTTTGATACATTCACAGGAAATCTTACCAGAATTTTATACATCGGATCATGAGGTTTTTCTGCTTTCTTTGGTGATTCCTGAGAAAAAGCGCTCACCAAAACAATAGCCAAAGAAATCATTATTACAGATATTTTTCTAATCAACATTATATTAACTCCAATATTTTGAATATACATACAAAGACCAGGCAGACAATGTCATGCCATCCCATATTTCATTGCTTCTAATTAAATCTGCTACTTGATTTTTATCTAAATAAACAATATCAAATTCTTCTGAATTATCAGGATTTGATTTAACTTTTGTCAGCTTATCAGCTATAAAGACGTTGCAAATCTCATTTGTTACACCATTGAATGGATTAAATTCGCCAATTTTTTGTAAATCATGGCTCTCAAAACCTGCTTCTTCGCTAAGTTCTTTTAGAGCATTATCTTTAACAGATAGTCCGGGTTTTATCCCCCCGCCGGGAAATTCAAGACTGAATTTCGAGTTTAAATATCTGTACTGACGAATCATAACAATTCTGCCGTCGTCAAGACGGGGTATCACCATTACAGCACCAGGGGTTTCAACATAGTAATAATCACCCTTATTGCCATCAGGCAAAATGTATTCATCCAACTTGTAACACCAATAAGGGTTACTTTTCAAAAGCGATGTAGATATTGTCTTAAATTTTTCTGCCATTTTACATAAATAAAAAATGCTGTGAACTAAATTTGTTCACCTGTACTGAAATTATATCAGTGAAGGTAAATAAAAATTCACAGCATTTATAAACAAATTAGTCTGCTTATGAATTAATCATCACCAATTCACTTTCGCTGAAGAAAAATGCTATTTCTCTGAGAGCATTTTCATCTGAGTCCGATCCATGAATAGCATTAGCTTCGATTCCTGTTCCAAATAACGCTCTGATTGTACCCGGCTCTGCTTTATTCGGGTCAGTTGCGCCAATCAATTTTCTAAATTCTTCCACAGCATTTTCTTTTTCTAAAGCCACAGGAACAATAGATCCGCTTGTCATATAGTCAATCAACTCGCCATAAAATGGTCTTTCGCGGTGCACTGCATAAAATTCACCTGCAATAGCGGGTGTAATTTTAGTCAATTTCATACCAAGTACTTTAAATCCGGCTGACTGTATTTTTTCGATTATCGCACCTGCAACATTTTTTGAAACTGCATCAGGTTTAATAATTGCTAAAGTTTTATTACTCATTTTGTCCTTCGTTCAATTACAATAACACATTAAATTAAAAAAAATCTCAAATTATTTTATTATTTTTTTTCTGCCGCGTCGTTTAACCACCATAACTTCAGAATTAGCAGAGGTTTGGCTACCATCAATATTATTTGAAGGAGCTTCAGCAGCTGCTACCTTAGCAGCTCTTGGTTTTCTACCACGTTTAGCTTTTGTTTTGCCTTCGAGTGCTTCAAAAACAGTTGCGCCAATTCTTGCAGGAGTTTCTACAACATGAATACCGGCAGATTTCAATGCAATGATTTTATCTTCTGCACCGCCTTTACCACCGGAAATGATTGCACCTGCGTGTCCCATTCTTCTTCCCGGAGGTGCTGTCCTTCCGGCGATGAAAGCAACAACAGGCTTTTTAACATTTTTCTTGATAAATTCGGCAGCATCTTCCTCAGCATTTCCACCAATTTCACCAATCATTACAATAGCATGAGTATCAGGGTCATCATTGAAAAATTTAATTGCGTCAATATGCTGTGTTCCGATAATCGGGTCACCACCTATGCCTATACAGGTTGATTGACCGAGTCCTAAATCAGAGAGCTGCTTCACTGCTTCATAAGTTAATGTACCGGAGCGTGATACAACACCTACATTACCCTTCTTGTGAATAAATCCAGGCATAATACCAATTTTAGCTTCACCCGGAGTTATAACACCCGGACAATTTGGACCGATTAATACTGAATCAGAACTTTTTAATGCTTCTTTAACAGGAATCATATCATTTACAGGTATGCCTTCAGTGATACAGATTATAAGTCCAACTTTAGCATCAATTGCTTCTAATATAGCATCAGCTGCATAAGGTGGAGGAACAAATATTACAGATGTGTTTGCACCTGTTTCCTTTACAGCATCACTTACGGTATTGAAAATTGGCACAGGTTTTTTAAACATATTGGCACCTTTGCCTTCATATATCTGACCGCCTTTACCCGGAGTAACACCTGCAACAACTTTTGTTCCGTAATCAATCATCTGCATAGTATGAAAAGTACCTTCTGAACCGGTAATTCCCTGAACTACCAATTTTGTTTTTTTGTTTACCAAAACACTCATGTAAATTCCTTGTCTATAAAATTTAACAGTATTAATATCATTTTAAAAAGATTTAATAATAAGTTACTGTAAAAGTATAAATTTGGAAATTATTGTATAATATGATTAATTGTTGATACTTTCATAATTAAATTCGTAAGTCATGCGAATTTTATTTACATTTTGGATATTTTTTTGTTATTTTTGGAAATTATTAAACCTTAAAAAGAAAAATGTGTCTAAGTTATAAATTTGTTTAATATTTTTTGAATTAATGTGTCGGCTATATCATTGGAAATAGATTCTGAACTTATAAAAGAATTTGTTGAGACCAAAAGCAACAGAGCAGCAAATGAATTTGTCCGTACTTATAGAAAATTCGTGTATTCTGTAGCTCTGCGTTATGTCGAAAGCTACGATGATGCTGATGACATAGCTCAGGAAGTTTTCATCAAAGCGCTCGACAGTATTCATAAGTTCAAAGGTGGAAGCAGTTATAAAACATGGCTTTACCGGATTACTGTCAATATGGCTCTGAATTTTAAACGAAAAAAGAAATTGCTTAATATTTTCTCTTTCGGAAGCGATAATGATGAATATTCTTCTGAAGTAAATCTACCCGACAGGACGCTTGAAGATAAGGAGTTTGAAGAAAATTTTCTAAAAATATTGACAAAATTGCCCGAAAAGCAGCGTGAAACTTTTGCGCTTAGATATTTTGATAACCTTAGCTATGAGGAAATTTCAAATTTGCTTGGTACCAGTATTGGAGGACTTAAAGCAAATTACCATCAGGCTGTAAAAAAAATATCGCAAATGATTAAAATTGATGAGAGTAGAGGTCATAATGATGAATCGTAATGAAATGGAAGAATTGTTGCCTGACTATGCTTTTGGCAGACTTCCTAAAGAAAAAGAGAATGAATTTAAAGAAAATCTTGAAAATTTCCCTGATTTACAACAGGAAATTGAAGAGATAAATTTAGTTTTTTCTAAAATTGATAAAATGAATTTCGATGATATTTTAGAATCTAAAACCAGAAATTTATCTGTGAAAGTTAATAACCGCAGAATGGAAAGAATGCCGGCTTTATCTGGAAATGCTTTTCTGCTTAGGTTTGCTATTCCGGCGGCAGTAGTGATTTTTATATTGATTACTATTTTCAAAACCACTACCGACAATCAGGAAACTCTAAGCTTTAGCCAAAAACTGAATTCGCTTATGGAATTTGATGATCTTGATAAAGAATCAATCAATGATTACGATTATTACGGAGTTTATGCCGAATCTGCAAACAATCAATCAACAGAATCAGTTGTTAACCAAATTGTAAGCCAGCTGAACTACCATGATATTGAAGAGAAAAAATATATTTTAAATCAGGTAGGTGCAACAATCGTCACTCCGGAATATTATATGATTGATGATTTCGAATTCTTGTCTGAAGATGATTTTCAAAACATTTTAGAGGAAATAAAAAATGTTAAAATATAGCATAATTTTAGTATTAATACTTTCATTTTTTACATCCGCTGGAAGCTTTGCACAAGGCAGACAGGGATTTAAGAAAGAAAGAATTGATGTTGCAAAAAAAATGAGACTGCTCGAAATTTTAGACTTAAACGAGAACGAATCTGATAAATTCCTCGCTAAATTTACAATTCTCGAAAAGAATGTAAAAGATAAAAGCGATGAATTTAAAAAAGCAAATGATGATTTAGTCGAATATATCGAAAAGAATCCCAAAGGTAAGGATTTGACTGAAAAATCAAATGCTGTGCTTAAAGCTCAGAGGAATTTGCATGCAGCCGTTGAAGCAAAAATATCGGATATGAAACAAGTACTGAGCGAAGATAATTTTGCTAAATATGTTGCTTTTGAAATTCAATTTGCAAGAAAAATGAGAAAGATGATTTTGGACAGAGAAATGCCCGGAGCTGACTTCAATCCAGAAGATGATATACCATCACCCCCACGCGGAAGAAGAAATCGTTAGAAATCAAGCATTTGAATATATTTAATATCATAAAAATGCAGTTACTTCGAATTATCAAAACTTAATAGCCCACCATTTTTCAATGATGGGCTATTTCTGGATAAACTTATGAAAAGAGGATTTTCACACTACTCTTCTCCATACAAACCAGCCGCCGAAGCCCGCAAGAAGCGAAGCGAGAGTAATCATTCCCCATTCTCCGAGTGTAGGAACTGAGACGAAGGAAACATCGTCGCCATAGCCGTAACCGACTTCGTTTTCTGCAAATGCTCTTACGTAATAGGTTTCACCATTAACTAAGCCGGACATTGTTAGTGTAAATGTACCATCTTCAATCATTGGATCAGTATAAACAACCGTAACACCTAAATCTCCAATTTCTGCATTTGCAGTTTGCGAGTAGATTATACCGCTTGAGATGATTTCAGCTCCGCCGTTATCAAGAATTTCACCACCTGATGTGGCTAAATCAAGATTGATATTGAATACATTACTTGTCGAAACCATGGGAATCACTTCATCGCCGGAATTCAGAAAACCTTCTTTATTCTTGTATGATGAATTAGCGGACGAACCGGCAGAAGGCTGCCCGAATGTTCCGAAATTCTTGTACTCAGTATTTTCCGAATGCCCGCCACCGGCAGGAAATACATCTGCTTTTTTAGTTTGAGAAAAAAGTGCCAATGGTAGTAGAATCAGGATCAAAACTAAATAATATTTGTCATTTTTCATTATTATACCAATTATATATTTCAAATCATACTTTTAAAAACATTTTAATGCCAGCAAATATGTTTAAGGCAATTCTTCAACAATCATGAATGATCCTTTTAGGACTCTTATTTCTCTTCCGTCTATATCACGATTACCCCATTGGTAAGCAAAAGTACCGGCTGTAGTCGTGTTAATTACAATTTCAAAATCATCAGGTGAAGGAGCTGAGCCAACAGAATTTAGAAAAGAAATATCATCCTGAATAACAGAATTATTCCATGTAACCCCGCTTCCATCAATAGCGTCAGGTTTAAAATCATTTATTGCACAATAATCACTCGATGCCTGACCTGAATATCTGATCCCACTCCTAAGTCTTCCATTTTCGGTTCCTAATCGTACTGATACAACTGAAATCCTAATGAAATATTTTTTATTTGCACTTAAAGATACACTTAAGTGCGGGTCGTCTGATATTACAGTTTGATCAACTCTGTCAGTATTAGTAGCTTTCACGATATATTGTTTACTACTACCGCCACCACTAGCAGGTGTTTCCCAACTTAATGCACCAGCAGTTGCACCTGCAGTTAATACTTTTCCGGCATTAGTTGTGCCTGTAGCTGGTACGTGTAAATTGCCATCACCTGTTGGGTGAGTATAATTATTTGCATTTGCAGCAATACCATCTAATTTTGTTTTGTCAGCTGCACTCATTGAGCCTGCTGCTGATGTAGTCGCTGCATTAATGGATATAGTCGGTGTTGCTCCACCGCTTGAAACAATTGGTGCTGTTCCTGTTACACTTGTAACTGTTCCTTGTGTAGGAGTTGACCAAATTGTATTTCCAGTGCCATCTGATGCCAAAACCTGTCCATTTGTGCCACGAGTAACAGGAAGTGCAAATGAATTGGAACCGGTTCCAACAGTAAGATTGCTGAAAGCAGCTGAATTAGGAGCTGTTGAGCCAATTGAACCCGGTGAAGCCCATGCACTTGATGATAAATTGTTTGACAATATCGAGAATGGTACGCTGGTAATACTTGTTCTTGGGAGAGTAGTAGCATTTACTCCGACTTCAAGATATGGAGTAATACCATTGAAAATGCCGGGCTCAATCGCCTCGTCATTGCCTGACCCTGTTCCAAGAATTACTGAATATAATCCATTAACAATGTCAATAGATTTCGTAGCTGCGGAATTATTGGGGGGCCAGATTTTATTGCCACCAGTTTCAGCATCATAAATAGCAAAAGTAAATGCTACAGCCGATTCGTTGACAGGCATATTGTTTGCATCAAGCAATTTTCCCTGATAGGTAATTGTAGTAGGCTGAGAATATGCAATAAAACTGCATAATAGAAACAAAATTGGAAAAAATATTTTTTTCATAAAGCATCCCTATATAAATTTTTAAAAAAATATAATTGACATAAACTAATTCTTAAAAATACAAATATATTTTAGAATTTCCTAAAATATATTTAAATATATACTTTAATTTATTAGTAATTTATTAAAACAAAATTTAGTTGTCAAGAATAAAAAACAGCCCAACACTTAGTAGTATTGGGCTATTTCTGGATAAACTTATGAAAAGAGGATTTTCACACTACTCTTCTCCATACAAACCAGCCGCCGAAGCCCGCAAGAAGCGAAGCGAGAGTAATCATTCCCCATTCTCCGAGTGTAGGAACTGAGACGAAGGAAACATCGTCGCCATAGCCGTAACCGACTTCGTTTTCTGCAAATGCTCTTACGTAATAGGTTTCACCATTAACTAAGCCGGACATTGTTAGTGTAAATGTACCATCTTCAATCATTGGATCAGTATAAACAACCGTAACACCTAAATCTCCAATTTCTGCATTTGCAGTTTGCGAGTAGATTATACCGCTTGAGATGATTTCAGCTCCGCCGTTATCAAGAATTTCACCACCTGATGTGGCTAAATCAAGATTGATATTGAATACATTACTTGTCGAAACCATGGGAATCACTTCATCGCCGGAATTCAGAAAACCTTCTTTATTCTTGTATGATGAATTAGCGGACGAACCGGCAGAAGGCTGACCGAATGTTCCGAAATTCTTGTACTGTGTATTTTCCGACTGCCCGCCACCGGCAGGAAATACATCTGCTTTTTTAGTTTGGCTGTTTGCAATCAGTGACATTATCAAAATCAATAAAAATATTGATAATGTCAAGTTTATTATTTTATTTTGAATCATTATATTTCGCCTAAAAATTTAATTTACATTTTCAACAGCTTCGAATTTCAATTCCCAGCCGTTGCCTGTTATAAAATCATTTGACAAAAACCAAATCATAACCTGGTTAGTGTTTGATGTAATTATTGGTGGTTTATTAACTCCTGAAAACTGAGCTAATAAGCTTTCTTTAATACTTGTATCGCCATCATAAATATAAACAAAATCAACATTCGGTTCGGTATGCATTTTGGTAAAATCAAGTTTGATTCTTTTATTGTCCGACGCCGTGATAATCCATTTGCAGACAGATTTGTTCGCATAATTATTTTCTCCACTGCCATCAGTTATAATTCCAGAATCACTATTTATATGTACAACATCGCTACAAAATAATTTAGTAGAATCAATTGTTTGCATAAAATAGGAAATTTCAGTAGAATTCTTCTTACCTTTGATTGCACCTGATTCAATCTTAATTGCATTACTTTCAATATATAATCCAGTTTTGAATTCATTAGTTTTGCCTTCGTAAAAAATAGAATCATTAGAGTATATTTTAAGCTTTGCAGAATTATCAATTTTTATCGGTAAGATATGTATTCCTCGATATTCTCCGACTGGATTAATTAATCGAGTTTGAATTTTACTACTTGCTCCAAACAAAACCTTACCTTCTGGTAACTTTTCGTTAAATTGACTGTATTTAAAATCTGGATTTAGAATGTATTGAGCAGCATTTTCCATATTTGGGAATCCGGCACCTAATTTTCCTGCATAAGTAAGATTATGCTCATCAATTGGTTTAGCAGTCAAGAAAAGAGCGTCTTTTATCAATTCAGTATCTGCATCGTAATTGAGCGATTTTAATATTGCAATGCAACCAGAAATGAATGCAGTTGCAGGCGACGTACCATTACTGAAAGTGAAAGCATTATCAGCAGTAGGGTATGCTCCAAAAATCGAATCACCCGGAGCGCAAATATCTACACGCATATCATAGTTAGCTCTTTTTATTTTTCGATAGTTAATATCAACACCCGAAACCGCTATGAGACCATCATATTTTGCAGGATAATTGACATCTTCTGTGAAAAAATTACCAGCAGAACTAACAATTATTTGCCCTTTTGATAAAGCTTCATCAACAATTGCTTTTTCGTCTCTACCAAATACGCCACCACTCCAGGCACAGCAAATAATATCAGCACCTATCTTAGAGGCGTATTCAATTCCTTTGTAACCATCTTCCAAGTAAGTACTTTTGGTATGATCAGAAAGAACTTTTACAGGAATTATTCTTAAGTATTTTGGTGCATCTTCGCCATAAAATCTCTCGAAGACTTTTATTACTATACTTGCAATGTAAGTTCCGTGCCGAAACTCGCTTTCGCGACCTTCGATAATACCTACATTATTATCATTATCGGAAACATCCCAACCAGTTACATCATCTATATATCCGTTTTTATCATCATCACGAAAATTATTTAAGATTTCATTTTCATTTTTGAAAACGTAATTCTTTAAAACTTTGTGAGACAACCTAAAACCATCATCTACGATAGCAACCTTTACCACTTTATTATTCTTAGATTTCTTAGCAACAATATTCAGCATATCATAAGCTAAATTTTGGTACAAAGTATCATTAGCAATAACGGAGTTAATGCTTGAAAAAATAATAATGGCAAGTATTATTGCTTTATTGAACATATTATTGATATATAACGGTATGACTATGAGCTGGTAGCTGTCCTGTTGTGATAGTTACTGTTTCTGTACCACTCATTTCTCCCTGAACTCTGGTGGATAAACCTGGTCCTTGTCCAAAATGAATAGGTGTTCTGCCTCTCAAATCCGGCAAAGCAAATGTAGTCTGTCCATTACCTCCGTACATAGTACCCAGCAAAGAAAACAGTGCCGTATTTTGAGAAATTGAAAGAATTTGCCCATTACACAAAGCCCATCCCTGAGGTTCAAAGTTGAAACCATAAATACAAATTTCGCCGATATAATTATCATAACCATTTCTTGATGGGTAAACACCTTGCAATGCTATACTATAATTTACAACTAAATATGGTTGCATATTATTAATGGCTTGACCTGAACCTACAGAATTTGTTGAAAGACTTTTTCTTGCAATCCAGTTTGCGCCGTCAAAAGAAAGCAAATCACCAGGGTTTGCACCAGTAGGAATAGGAATACCACCGCCACCACTAGCAGGTGTTTCCCAGCTTAATGATCCAGCAGTTGCACCTGCAGTTAATACTTTTCCGGCATTAGTTGTGCCTGTAGCTGGTACGTGTAAATTGCCATCACCTGTTGGGTGAGTATAATTATTTGCATTTGCAGCAATACCATCTAATTTTGTTTTGTCAGCTGCACTCATTGAGCCTGCTCCTGATGTAGTCGCTGCATTAATGGATATAGCAGGTGTTGCTCCACCGCTTGAAACAATTGGTGCTGTTCCTGTTACACTTGTTACTGTTCCTTGTGTAGGAGTTGACCAAATTGTATTTCCAGTACCATCTGATGCCAAAACTTGTCCATTTGTACCACGAGTTGCTGGAAGTGCAAATGAATTGGAACCGGTTCCTACAGTAAGATTGCTGAAAGCAGCTGAATTAGGAGCTGTTGAGCCAATTGAACCCGGTGAAGCCCATGCACTCGATGATAAATTATTTGATAATATCGAAAATGGTACGCTGGTAATACTTGTTCTTGGGAGAGTGGTAGAATTTACTCCGACTTCAAGATATGGTGTTATGCCATTAAAAATGCCCGGTTCTATCGCTTCATCATTTCCTGAACCACTTCCGAGAATTACTGAATACAATCCATTAACAATGTCAATAGATTTCGTAGCTGCGGAATTATTGGGGGGCCAGATTTTATTGCCACCTGTTTCAGCGTCATAGATAGCAAAAGTAAATGCTACAGCCGATTCGTTTATCGGCATATTGCTTGCATCAAGCAATTTTCCCTGATAGGTAATTGTAGTAGGCTGAGAATATGCAATAAAACTGCATAATAGAAACAAAATTGGAAAAAATAATTTCTTCATAAAGCATCTCATTTAATTATGTTAAAAAAAGAATAAGTATAAATATTAACTTTCAAAAATACAAAAGAATTTTTAGAACAAACTAATATTTTTAATATTTTCATTAATTGTGATTATGTTTTTATATAAAAAAGTCCATAATTTATCAGTTACGTACTACTTCTAGATAAACTTATGAAAAGAGGATTTTTACACTACTCTTCCATACAAACCAGCCACCAAAGCCCGCAAGTAGCGAAGCGAGAGCTATATCCGACTTCATATTCAATGAACAGTTTAGTTCTTTAAGGCACTTATTCCAACTCAGCTTAGGGTCATTCCAGGCTTAAACAATGAACAATATCCTGTTATACTGTTTCATTTTTTTTTGTTTCAATTCCTTCCTCATATTAATATAACATTGTATTTCTTTTGAATCACAATCAATAAAATGATTTTTGCAATTCTTTGTGAAATATTTATTTGCAATCCAAAATCAAGTTTATTTAGTTTCATACATATTATTTTTTGGTTATAAACCTTTCATTTCATATTTTTGAAAAATAAGTTGATTCATATAAATGATATTATTCCAATATTATACAGATAACAAATTAATAATGGAAAGTAAAAATTAAATTATTTTGAATAAATTGTATTTCGGATTGCTTGGAAAAAATGATTATGAAGCAAGAATTTAGTACAGTTCAAGAATATTTTGACTCACAACCTGATAAAACCAGAGTTGCATTAGCCATATTGAAAGATTGTATTCTGAGAATAGTTCCGACAGCAACCGAATTAATAAATTACAATATTCCTGCCTACGCTCTGATTGAAGGTGGAAAAAGAGAACAACAAATCATGATTGCAGGATATAAAAGCCATGTTGGATTATACCCTCACCCAACAACTTTAGAAAAATTTGAATCAGAACTTGAAGACTACAAGAAAGGAAAAGGCTCAGTTCAATTTCCATTAGATAAACCACTACCAACTGAACTAATCGAAAGAATGATAGAATACAGAATAAAATTATTAACTTAATCAAACATGAAATTGTTATGAAAACAACACCTGAACACGATGAAAGAATTGCAAAAATGACGTTTGCATCAGTATATCCCCATTATATCAAAAAAATAGAGAAAAAAGGCAGGTCGCTTGAGGAATTAAATCAAGTAATTGAATGGCTGACGGGCTTTGACAGTAATAATCTTCAGGAATTGGTTGAAGAGAATGCAACTTTTAAAACATTTTTCATGAAAGCAACATTAAATCCAAATTCTCATCTTATCAAAGGAGTAATTTGTGGATACCGTATAGAAGATATTGAAAATCCATTGACCAAACAAGTAAGGTATTTAGACAAATTAGTGGACGAGCTTGCGAAAGGCAAAAAGATTGAGAAGATAATAAGAAAACCGTAAGCTATGAATCTCGAAAAAAATCATCATAATTAATAACTTTTTTGAATATTTCACGTATTATAATTATCAGCAACTATTTTTAGAAAAAAAATGAAAATTTATGTATTGGCAGTTTCGTTTCTGTTAGCATCTCTTTCAGCATGGTCAGAAAGCTCACTTATAATTGTAGAAGGGACGATTGTTGACAATTCAAACGGAAAAACAATTCCGGGTGCATCCATCAATGTAGCAGGTACAAATCGCGGCACCTATACTTCCGCAAAAGGTTTTTTCCGATTAAAAGCAAGACAGGGCGATACACTACTGATTCGTTCAATTGGCTATGCCTCGCATAAATATATTGTTGCTAAGGAAAATCTCAATATTGAAATCAAACTGAAGTCAATTCCTGTTAAAACGGGTGATGTTAATGTTACAGCAAGCATTACACCTGAGCAGATTATTGAGAGAGCAGTCAAAAAACGTGACGAAAACATAAAAAAATTAAGAACATTCTCAGGAGAGTTATATTCAAAAGTTGTTATGGAGCTCGGAGGCTCGCTTCTCTCTGCTGGAGCAGGCGATGATGGCTCTTTTTCAATTTCTGCTACTTTCGGTGCTGATGATGAAGTTGACGATAGCAAAAGATTTTTTATAATGGAAACATATTCAACATTAATGAAAGATTATGAGAAAAATATTACTGAGGCTGTTATAAATAAAAGGCGGCAAACCGCCAACATTCCTGCTGATAATAATCTCATGGCTATATCTGACTTTATTAGTTTTTATGATGACGAGATAAATTTTCTTAAAACCCGAATCCCATCTCCGGTTGGAAAATATGCAATATCATCATACAATTTCGAAATTGCTGAGCGTATAAATTATGACGACAGATTTATTTATGTGATGAACGTTATTCCAAATTCGAAGATTTATCCAAGATTCGAAGGCACTGTTCATATTGTTGAAGGCACATATAATATAGTAGAAATTGACCTAAAGCCTACCGAAACTACTGCTTTGCCTTTTTTTACCGGAATTTCAATCAAACAAAAATATAACGAATCCGAAGAAAGTATCTGGTATCCCTCATTTTTGGAAGTTGAAGCCAAAGCCAAAGTTGAAGTTCTAAAAGGTTTGCTTGATTTAGATGCTGATGTAAAAGCAACGAGTATTTTTAGTGATGCAAAATTAAATTCACAATTACCTGATTCATTATATAATAAAAAAATGCATAGTATAACAGTATCAAATTTAGCTGACGAAAGAGATTCTCTATTTTGGGAAAAGAATTCATTGAGAGAATTATCGGTCAGAGAATCAGAAATATATGCCAGAGTTGATAGTGTTATCAAATTAGATACCACTGATAGATCAAATGATTCTGATATACATAACTTTAATAAATTCACTTACAGTTTGCTTGTTTCTTATTTTGATTTTAACAGAGTAGGCTCAGTATCATTGGGATTGAGTCCAAAAGCTGCTTACAAAGGATTTTCTCTCAACACTACCGGATATTTCAGCTTTGGGCTTCAAGACCTGTATGGCAGTGCTGCCCTTAAACTTCCTAATATTAGATTTGGAAGTACTAATTTAAGTATATCCGGGGATGTATATTCCCTTCAAAATTCTTTTGGAATCACAATTGGACAATATCCTCGTTTTTTGAATTCTATCGCCGGTCTGCTTGTACATGAAGATTATTTCGATTTTTATCAATCAGATGGATTTGGGTTTGATATCAGATTGTTTGACCGAAATTTCGATTTCAATCTTCGGGGCGATATATCCAGACAATTTTCTTTGAAGAAAAATACAGATAAATCTATTTTTGAAAATTATGAATGGCGACACAACCAAGCGGCTGTAGAAGGTGAGTTCAAGACATTAAGAGCAACTTTCACTTATGGCAAAATTAACAGTATTATGCTTCCTGATAAGTTTGATGCTTCAATAAATATTGATGCTTTTGCAGGTATGCAAACCGGATTTGACGAGTCATTTACCGGTGTAAGCGGACTTCTTACACTTGTAATTCCTACATTTCATACGGGCTATAGTCCAATGAACCTTCTCGTTGGTGTATCAGGAGGTATAACAAGCGATAATACACCTGTGCAGTATCAGCACAGGATGGCAACACGACTGTTCATATTCAACAAATTCGGAAATTTTTATACTACACCACTTGGATTTTACGGAGGAGATAAGTTTTATGCAGTGCAGGGTTTATATAATCTCTCGGATATTTGGTGGAGATGGTTGGGGCTGCCGACATACCAGGGAAGAGGTCCGGAACTTACAATCGGCGGAAGTTATGGAGAATTTTACAACAGCACGAATTCATTTTATCGTCAAACAGGTAATCATGGCTATGCCGAAGCCGGTTTTGGCTTTTCAAGAATTCCGACATTTATAAGTAATATTGTTTATTTTGCTTTCGATATCCGATTTGGCATTAATGAGCATGCAAAAGGAAGAACTGCCGGAGCTGTCTCAATTTCATTGCCCTTTTAAGTGATGAATTAATAATATTTCTAAATAAATATTTACAATAAATTTATACAATAATTCTCTAATGGTAATTATATTTATAAAAAATCAAGGTATTAAAAATTATGTCTTTAGAAATAAAAATTAATGAAGAATTGAAAGCCGCAATGAAGAACGGCGATAAGTTACGTCTCGATACATTGCGCTCGGTCCGGGCTTCAATTATTGAATTTGCTAAAAGTGGTGCAGGTCGGGAGATGACATCTGATGATGAAATTAAAATTTTGAATTCACTTGCCAAAAAGCGTAAAGACGCTATTGATATGTATTCACAGGCTGGCAGAGATGATGCAGCTGCTCAGGAAACAGCTGAGCTGGCAATTATTCAGGAATTTCTTCCAAAACAGCTTACAGATGAAGAAATTCAAGAAATTGTCAAAGGAATTATTGAAAAAGTAGGAGCAACATCTGAAAAAGATTTCGGAAAAGTAATGGGTCCGGCTATGAAAGCACTCAGCGGACAGGCAGACGGCAACAAAGTGCAGTCAATTGTAAAATCTATACTCGGAGCGACTAATTAATGTCGGTATATCATTTCGAGAAACCGGATTTCTCAGAAAAGTATGAAAACAAAATTTTGCAGGATTCCCTGAAACAGCTTGAATTCAAAGCAGTGCTTGAATTTATTTCAAGATATTCCTATAGCGATTTAGGTAAAAATTATGTTTTGCAATCATTACCATTAGAAAATATTGGTTTTCTGAATGAGGAACATTCATTAATTGATGAGATGAAAAATCTTTTGTACAGGAATGAAAATATTCCGTTTGACGGACTCTCTGATATTACTCACAAACTGCATAAATCTAAAGTAGAAAATGCAATAATGAGCGCATTGGAAATTTTAACTGTTGCTGATACCATACGTTCTTTCAGACTTCTTAAGAGTTATTTTTCTGAAAAAAGTGAGTCCTCTCCCCTACTCAGTCAAATGACTTCATTGCTTTACGAAAATAAAATTCTCGAGAAACACATTGTGGATGCAATAGATGATACAGGCGAAGTAAAAGACACCGCTACTCGTGAGCTCTCCAGAATAAGGGGTGAAATTCGGTATAAATCTCAAAAACTCCGAGCCAGACTTGAGAAAATTCTCCGAAAAGTTGTAGATGAAAATCTAGTTCGTGAAGATTTTTATTCTGTTCGAGAAGGAAGGTTCGTTCTGCCTGTAAAAGCAGAAAACAAGCGTGTTATTCCCGGAATTATTCATGGCATTTCACAAACCGGGGCTACAGTATTCCTCGAGCCTTCAGAAATTATTGAGATGAACAATGAACTTTCATTTCTAAATAATGAGGAATCCCGGGAGGTTTACAGAATTTTATCGAATTTAACTTCAGAAATCGGTTCAAATTATTTTGATTTATTGCGTTCACTTGATATCGTTACACGTTTTGACGGGATTTATGCAAAAGCAAAATATGCAGTAAATTTTGGTGGAATCAAGCCGCAAATTACAGATGAGAATTATATCTATTTGCAGAATGTTCGCCATCCTCTTCTAATGCATACAGGCAAAGAGAAGAGCATTATACCACTGACTATTGAATTCGACGGAAATCATCGCGGGCATTTAATTTCAGGTCCAAATGCAGGCGGCAAGACGGTTGCCTTGAAAAGTATCGGACTGAATATTCTGCTTGCTCTTTCTGGAATATTTCCTCTGGGATTTTGCAGGACGAATTTCCGTACAGTTTTCGCTTCAATCGGCGACCATCAGTCAATAGAGCATAATTTGAGCACATTCAGCTCACAGATGATTCAGATAAAAGATATTCTTGATAATTGTGATAAAGATTCTCTCATTTTAATTGATGAAATATGCTCCGGTACAGACCCGCAAGAGGGAGCTGCACTTGCTTGCGGAATTCTGGATACTTTTATAAATCTGAATCTGTTTTTTATTGCCACTACTCATCAGTCTTCTCTCAAAACTTACGCTCTCAATCGTGAGGAAATTGTAAATGCCTCATTAGAGTTTGATAGTATCAAACTAAAACCAACTTACAAATTTTTATCCGGCATTCCGGGAAATTCTTATGCTTTTGCTTTATCAGCAAGTATTGGGATGTCCCAATTAGTACTGGATAGAGCTAAAAACTATCTCGGCGATAAGCAAACCGAACTCGAAACAAGCATTGCAGTACTTCAGCAATATAAGGCAGAGGCTGAAACATTGAGGAATGAAGCAGCTCAGGAGAAAATAAAATTTGAAAAACTTAAGGATGATTATAGCAAACGTATCAGCGAAGTAAAATCTAAGAAATCCGAAATGATTGGCACTGCTAAGCGTGAAGCCGAAAATATTGTTCGAAGTGCAAATTCTTTAATAGAAAATACAATCCGTGAAATTCGCGAAGAAAAAAAGAAAATCTCAGATATTAAGAATGATTTTCAGATAGAAAAAGAAAAAATTGTAAAGTCAGCTCAAGAACTTAGCAAAACAGAGAATGCTCCCGAAGTCGAAGAATCATTTGCAGCAGGTGAAACTGTTATAATGATTGATAACAATTCCAAAGGCACTATTATTGTGGTTGACGAGGAAGATTCGATGGCTTTGGTAGAATTTGGTGGCTTCAAATTCAGACTTTCTCTAAATCAGTTAAAAAAAGCTAAAGCAGACAAAACAGTAAAGAAAGATACTGCTGATTATATCAAATATGATGTAAAAACTAGAGTGGATGTACGCGGGATGCGTGCTGATGAGTGTTTAAAAAAGATTGATGATTTTATACAGGAAGCATTGGTCAGTAACGTTCCACAAGTAACGATTGTTCATGGGAAAGGCACAGGGGCTCTTAAGCAGGCAATACATGATTTTCTGAAGTATCAGCATTATGCAAGGAGCTTTCGCTTGGGCGAGCTTGTTGAAGGTGGTGCAGGTGTTACAGTCGTGGATTTATAGATTACAGTTTTTCATAAACATAGAATATTACTATTTTACTATTGCGTACTACAATTATTTAAGAAAATAACAGTTTACATACTTTAAATAAATGACAATTTATTATTTTTAATTTTTATTGAGGCTTTTTTATGTATAACAAATCAAAAGCGATTTTAATTTCGTTAATATTGATTGTTGCATTCTACCTACCAGCAATATCACAAAAGGTATCCGGTTATGATTTGAATGCCCAAATTCCTATGAAACAGGAAGTAAAAACAGGTACACTTTCAAACGGTCTGAAGTATTTCATACTTCCTAACAGCAAACCTGAGAACAGAGCCGACCTGCAGATTGTTGTCAGGGCAGGCTCAATCCACGAAGATGATGACCAGGCTGGTCTGGCTCATTTTTTAGAGCACATGGCTTTCAACGGAACAAAGAATTTTCCAAAAGACAAATTAGTAGGCTTTTTGGAAGAAACAGGTATGAGATTCGGTGCTGATGTCAACGCTAATACTGGATTCGACAGAACATACTACATGATTACAATTCCTTTGGATAAGGAGGGTCTTCTTGAAAAAGGCTTCCAGGTTCTTCAGGACTGGCTCTCAAATATAAGTTTTGACCCCGAAGAAATAGAGAAAGAACGTGGCGTAATTATGGAAGAATGGAGATTGTATCAGGCTAATGCAAATGGCAGAACCCAGCAAAAGCATTTAGAAGCAATTTTAGGTGAAAGTAAATTTGCTAAACGATTTCCAATTGGTGATACTACAATTATCCAAACAGCTCCAAGAGAAGCATTTACAAGATTTTTTAATGATTTTTACAGACCTAATTTGTCTGCTGTGATTGTTGTTGGTGATATCAATGTTGACGAAATGGAAAATTATGTAAAAAAATATTTCGGAAGCATCAAAAATCCTGATAATCCTAAGAAAAGAGAGGATTACAATATACCTATTAACTCAAAACCGGTTTTTTCAATTGCTTCAGATAAAGAACTTCCAACTCCATCATATATGATGGTATTCAAGCGTAAAGCTGATAAGACTTTCAAGGAAGGCACTTACGGAGAGTACAGACAAAGTATGATTAAGAACTTATTCAATACAGTTTTATCATACAGACTTCAGGAATTTACCCGCAAAAGTGATGCACCCTTCATTTATGCAGGTGGCGGTTATGATGGATTTTTAGTTGAAGAACTTGAAGCATTTAATCTCATCGCAGTACCTAAGATTGATAAAATTGAAGAATCTTATAAAAAAATTCTCGAAGAAGGGCTAAGATTTACAAGATTTGGCGTTACTAAATCCGAGCTTGACAGAGCAAAAACAGAAATTCTTAGAGGGATGAAAAAAGCTTATGACGAAAGAGATAAAACTGAATCCGGAGATTTAGCACGTGAACTTTACAGACATTTTCATGAAAAAGAATCAGTTCCCGGTATCGAGGCTGAGTACAAAATTCATCAGGATATGCTACCTGAAATCACAGTTGAAGAAATCAATGCATATTTAAAACCACTAATGTCAGAAGCCGGTCTTGTTGTTGCTGCAAGCTTCCCTGAAAAACCTGAAGTTCAAATTCCAAGCGAAAGTAAACTACTCGCTCTATACCAGGAAGTTCAGAAGATGGACATAAAGCCTTATGAAGATGTTGATGCTGATAAACCATTGATGACACAAAAACCAAAAGCCGGAAAAATTGTTTCTAAGAAAAAAAATGATAAACTTGATGTTACAGAATTAACTTTGTCAAATAATGTAAAAGTATATCTGAAATCAACTGATTTCAAGAACGACCAGATTCTTCTTCGTGCCTGGGGAATGGGTGGTACTTCTCTTGCTGCTGATAATGATTACCATTCTGCTTCAATGGCAGCAAGCATTGTAAATGAATCAGGACTCGGTGATTTTGATGCTACTACTCTTACTAAGATGATGCAGGGTAAAGTGGCTAATGTATCTCCATATATAAGTGACATTTCTGAAGGAATGAGCGGCAGCGCATCGCCTGAAGATATCGAGCTTATGTTCCAGATGATTTATATGTATTTCAACAATCCAAGAAAGGACAAAGAAGCATTTGATTCATATATGTCAAGGGTTAAAGAATCAATCCAGAATGCCGGTTCAAGTCCCGACAGAGTATTTTCTGATACTGTCAGTGCTGTACTTGGTGGACATCATTTCAGGTCAATGCCATGGACAGTGGAAGCATTAGGCAAAGTAAATCTTGATAAAGCATTTGATTTTTATAAATCAAGATTTACTGATGCAGCAGACTTTACTTTTACTTTTGTAGGCAATTTCAAACAAGAAGAAATCGAACCATTAATAGAGACATATATTGCTTCCCTGTCATCAAGCAATACTAAAAATAATTTCAAAGACAATGGCATCAGAATGCCAAAAGAATCTTTCGTTAAAGAAGTTAAAAAAGGTATTGAACCAAAAAGCACGGTTAGACTCATCCTGAACGGAACAATGGATAACAATCTCGCAAACAGATTTGCTCTTCGTTCACTTGTTGAAGTAATGAATATCAGACTTCGTGAAGTAATTCGTGAGGATATGGGCGGTGTTTATGGTATTGGTGCAAGACCTACAATGAATAAATATCCTGCTCAGGAATATAATGTTGGTATTTTCTTCGGCACTTCACCAGAGAAAGTAAAAGACCTTATCACTGCGGCTAAAGGCGTTATTGATGAAATGAAAAAAGGTACTTTTGAAGATATCAATATTGATAAAGTAAAAGAAATTATGAAACGGGAATATGAAGTAAATATGAAAGATAACCGTTTCTGGATGAATTCAATTTACTCATATTTATATAATAATGAAGATATCAATTATATCCTTGAAACAAATAAAATGATTGACAATGTAACAAAAGATTACGTTGTTGCAGCAGCTAATAAATATCTTGATATGAACACATTCAAAGAATTTATTTTATACCCTGAAGATTAGTTTCACCGATTAGCAGAATATCTTGAAATTCTCTTTTTAAGATACTGATGCAAATTAGTGATTTAACAAATGTGTCATTTGGAGCCATTAAGATGAAAATTCTGCTGAAGAATTCATCTATAATCAAAACTTCGAATGACACATTTTTTTTTAGCAATTATGATGTTTTTTATACGTTGAAATAATTTAAATATAAATAATTATGCAAATAAAATTTAGTAGAATATATGAATAAAAATATAAGCAAAACAATCGGAGAACTACTTTCACGTTCAAACGACTATGAGTTAATAGGCTTACCCTCACAATTAGTCACATCAATAGCGTATAATTCTTTAAAAGTTAAGCCAGGTGGCTGTTTCGTCGCATTGAAAGGCGATAAATTTGACGGACATAATTTTATCGAAGATGCAATTTGGAATGGTGCTAAATTAATCGTTTGCAGCAAACTTCCTGAAAAAAAGTTGATAAACAAAGATACAGCTTATATCCTGACACCTAATCCAAGAAAATTTCTTGCTGAAATATCCCATGCCTTTTACAATTTTCCGTCTGAGCGGATAAATGTAATAGGTATAACCGGTACAAATGGCAAAACTACAATTACATATCTGATAAAATCAATTATTGAATCCGATAAGAAAATTTGCGGTGTTATTGGTACAACAGGTATTTTTGTTGGAGACCAAAAGATTGACACTGTAAATACAACTCCTGAATCACTCGAATTAGCTCAGGCTCTCGATATAATGATAGATTGCGGTGCCAGTTATGTGGCAATGGAAGTGTCATCTCATGCACTTATTCAGGGAAGAACTTTAGGTATAAAATTCAAAGCAGCAATATTTACAAATCTTACTCATGACCATTTGGATTATCATAAAACCTTTGATGAATATGCCGAAGCTAAGAAAATTTTATTTAAGAATTTAGATTCTGAAAGCGTCGCTGTTATTAACTCTGATGATCCAAAATCGAATTTCATGGTTCAAAATATAAGATGTAAGAATATTATCAGGGTAGGCAGAGTAGAAAGTGATGATTACAGAATATTGCGTGAAAATATAAGTATGAAAGGAGTTGAGTTTATTATTTACTGTAATAAGCACTTGATTGATGTTATATCAAATTTAACAGGAAAATTCAATGTAGATAATGCTGCAATTGCCGCCGCTACCTGTCGAGAGCTCGGAATTTCAAACCAGGCAATTCAGCATGGGCTTTGCGTTACTGAGGGTGCACCGGGAAGGATGCAGCGAATAGATTTGAAAAATGGTGCTTTGGCTCTTGTGGATTATGCACATACGCCTGATGCCCTTGAAAAAGCTCTAGCTACCTGCAAACACTCCATAGAAGCCTCGGATTATAAAAGTTCGAGATTGATATGTGTTTTCGGATGCGGAGGAGACAGAGACAAAACTAAAAGACCTGAAATGGGCAGAATATCATCAGTTATAGCAGATATAACAATTATCACATCGGACAATCCAAGAACTGAAGAACCACTTGATATAATTAATGATATTAAAAATGGTGTCATTGAAAGCTCTGAAATTATTGTAATCGAGGATAGAGCTGAAGCTATAAGAAAAGCTGCAGAAATTTCAATGAAAAATGATATCATTCTTGTTGCAGGTAAAGGGCACGAGAATTATCAAATAATAGGCACAGAAAAACTTCATTTTGATGATTTCGAGCAATTATCCCAATATAATTAATTATTATTCTATGCGGAAAATGAATTGAAGACTTTAGCTTTAAAAATCGAATATGACGGTACAAATTATGCCGGCTGGCAGGTTCAAAAGAATGCCCTTACAGTTCAGGAGGTCTTAGAAAGTTGTATTGAAGCAGTTTTTGGTATTAAGCTGCCTACGATTGCAGCCGGAAGGACTGACTCAGGCGTTCACGCTTTAGGTCAGGTCGTTTCGATTAATCTTGAAAGTGAAATTTCAATTCCTCAAGAAAAAATTCTTGTGGCTATTAATTCAAAATTACCTTTAGATATAAGAATAATTGAATCCAAAATTTTTGATGAAAAATTTCATGCAAGATTTGATGCTCAGTTCAGGCAATACAAATATATCCTGACTACTGAATATAATTTATTCAGGCGAAATCACATTTCATATATTAAGTACCCAATAAATCCGGACAGGCTTTACAGTATAGCAAATATTTTTAAACGGAAAACAGATTTTACTTCTTTTTCGAAATATAACCCTGATAATAATAATCCGGTTTGCGATGTGACAGTATGTAATTGGACAGAATCCGCTACCAATGTTTACGAATTGAATATTAGGGCTAATCACTTTCTATATGGAATGGTTCGCTCTATAGTTGGCAATATGATTGACTTCGCAAGGAATAAAAAAACGGAACTTGATATTGAAAAGGGATTTGAAATATTCGACAGGAATCAAAATTCACCACTAGCACCACCACAAGGCTTATATCTTGAAAAAGTTTTTTATAATAATAATTTTTATATTTAATTTTTTTATATTAATAATTTATTGTATTTTTAACAATGTTCATTATAAAAAATGAAAAATGAAAAATGAATTGAATCCTGAATATTGGGTAAAGACTTATTCAGATGCACTGATAAGATTCGCAGTTAAGAGAACAGGCGACTTTGACCTCTCGAAAGACCTTGTTCAGGATACATTTTTGTCTGCCTTGACCGGATTAGATAATTTTAAAGGTGAAATTTCCGAAAAAAACTGGCTCTACCTAATCTTAAAAAGAAAGATAATTGACCACTTCAGAAAAAATTATTCAGGCAAATTCCAAAGTATTGATGACGATGAATCATTTTTTGATGAAAATGGTATGTGGAAGTCAAATCTGATGCCGGAACCCTGGACTGCAGAGCATAATGAAAAGTTTGAAAATGATGAATTGTTAGGAATTATTGACAAATGCGTCAATAAGTTAAAAGATTTACAAAAGGCAGCCTTTATTTTAAAATATATGGATGAAGAAGATTCAGATAAAATTTGCAATGAATTAAATATTTCAAACAATAATTTTTGGGTTTTATTACACAGGGCAAGACTTAATGTCCGTAAATGTGTTGATACTTTTTTAAAAATTAGAACAAAATGAAAATAGTTAGAAAAATGATGATTTCCTGCGAAAAGGCAATTAGTCTTAGCGCCAAAAAAAGCTCACACGAACTTGACTTGATTGATTCATTCAAGCTAAAAGTCCATTTGATGATGTGCAAAAATTGTAAAGCATTCGATGAGCAAATAAGCAAGATAATTGAAAAGTTAAAAATTGATAGTGAAGCAGTTTCTTTGACTGAAGAAGAAAAAAAAATAATGATTTCTTTTCTTAATGCACAAAAATAATTTTGTAAGGATATATTTACCCTCCGTCAATAACTTTGTAAGTTATATTAATATAATTATTAGGAGGTTTTAATGTATAATCTTAAATTCTTTTTGCTCGCTGCGGCTGCAATTATAATGCTGTCGTTCTCTTCATGCAGTGAAGGCTCAAGTAAATCTACTCCCCAAGAGTTTATCGCTGACGATAACACATTCTCAGGTTTTTCCGGCTGGACACTCGTTGACACAAGAAATGGTGCCGACCCTGCATTAGGTGGTATGGCTCACGGTGGAAACAACGAAACTGTTACTCGCAAGATTTATATCAAAGATAATAAATCCCGTGTAAATGGACAATATCCGGTTGGAACTGTTGTTGTTAAACAATCAACAAATCCTGAAGGTATGAATGAAATTACCGCAATGGTGAAGAGAGGTAACAAATTTAGTACTGATGCAGGTGACTGGGAATGGTTTATGCTCGAACCGGACGGTAAAATTGGCGATGGTGGTAAAATGAGAGGCGCCAATCTTATGGATGGGATGTGTGCCGGTTGCCATACTGCTGCTAAAGCTAAAGATTTCGTCTTTACAAAAGAATAACTTCAAATTTTTCTCAGATGGGGTTGTCTCAATTGATATGATTATATGAACAAGTATTTTATAATAATTTTTGAGGCAACCTTTTTTTAATTGAAATTATTTCCTAGTTTAAGTAAATTTAAATATTTGATGAAAATCTCATTTTATAATTACCGATTTGAATATTATAATCTAAACAAAAAGTATTCTTCATAGAACTAAAATAATCAAGTATATATTTTATTGAGTTAATTTATTTATTATTATCTGATAAATGATATATATAATTTAATAAAATGTTACTTTAAATTTATATAGAATTAAACAAAAAAAACCGGCAACCTCATAAGAGATTGCCGGTTATTTAATTTCAATCTGTAGGGATTATCTTACTACTACTACTCTTTGAGTAAGCATAACACCATTTGATTTAAGAACGACACTATAAATGCCTGAAACTAAGTTAAGTTTTTCAGCATTCAAAGTAATATTGTGATTACCTTCAGCAACTACACCATTGACAAGTACTGCAATTTCAGCACCTAAGCTATTTACTAATGTAATATTTACTTGAGATTCAGCCGGAGTGGAGAATTCAAGGTTAGATGAACCATTAACAGGATTTGGAACAGCTACACCTAATGAATATCCGTGAGCAGCTACTTCCTTAACATCTGTATTTGATGTTGTTATAATTACATCACAAACAACTGATGAAACACTTCCGCAATTATTAGTTATTTCTACCCAATACTTGCCTGCGTTTTCTTCTTTAACATCATAAATCATAAGTGTATTTGTATCTTCGCCTTCAATAGCAGCACCATCGAAATACCACTGATATTCAAGTTCAATCCCTTCAACTTCTACTGTAAGGGCAAGCACGCCGCCTGTTTCAATAGTAACATTAGCATCAGGCTGAGAAGAGATTCTTGGTTTTGGAGAAACCGTTACAGATGCTTCAACTGTAGCCATACCTGTAACTGAATTACCTTCTTTCACTAAGCAGTAGTAATTACCTGAGTTGTTAGGTTTTGCAGGTGAAATTACAAGCTGGTTAGTTTTAGTACCTGTGATACCGTTACCGTCGTTGATTGCAATGCCTTCTTTGAACCATTGATAAGTTAAGAACCCGTTTGGAACAGTTGTTTCAGCACGAACAGTAAGAATCACAGCTTCGTCTTCACATGCGTCAGTATTAACCGGTTGTTCAACAATTGTTACAACACCTTTGATAAGTCCAAACAATGATGCTTCGTCGCTTCCGCAATGTCCGGTAACCACCACTCGATAATCTTCTCCGAAGTCTAATTCACTAACTCTAGCAATGCTTAGTCTGTCTGATTTTGTACCGATAAATCTTCCACCTTCCACGAGTGGTTGGTTGCCTTTGTACCATTGTACTTCAGGAACATATCCTTCTGGAGTACCATTGACGTGAGCACGAACTCTGAAAGTAACATCGCTACCAGGAACTACTGCCTGAGTCATTGGTGGAACTGTTATTTCAGTGCCTGTTGAAACATATATTGATGCTTCTTCAGACATGAAATCGAGAAAACCAAAACAGTCTTCTGCCTGAACGCGGCATTGGTAAACACCGCCGTCTTCAAACTTGGAATCAGTTAAGTAGAATACAGGTTTGTTATAATAAGGGCTTTCTTTTGATGTAATCATAACGCCATCTTTGTACCATTGGTAGCTATAAACGACACCTGATATGTTAATTCTGATAAATGAATTTTCGCCTTCACAAAGTGTTTTGCTTTCAGGTTGCTGGTCTAAGCTGAAGTAAGGCCAGATTTTAATAACAACTTCTTGTGAGAATACTTCTGCAGTACCGCAAGATGCTGAACCAAGAACTTTACAACGGTAAACACCACTTTCAGCAGGTGTTGAACCGGGGATTCTTAAAATCGGATTACGTGCTGTAGGATATTGTGCAAGTGATAAGTCAACAAAACCATTGCCTGCATCTTTTTGCCATACGTAACCAAATACAGTTCCTTCATCTGTTACACTAAGAGTAATATCTTCATCAACGCAAGTTGAAGCTAATTCTTTACCAGCACTTTTTTCAATTTGATGTAAGTTCACGTTCTGCAAAGGTTCGGATCTTGTAACCATAGCTGCCTCTGTCCAAATTGTTGCAGGACCACAGTTGCCCGGACCCATAACGCGTAATCTGTAGCGTCCTACCAACTCATCAGTAATAACTCTTGTCATAATGTTTGAATTAGCATTAGGAACGTCAAGCCAGTTTGATGTACCGGCTTTCATAAATTCCCATTGGTAGCCAAGAATTGTTCCTGTTGCTTCGGCAAGTAAAGTGAGTTCAGGAGATGTAGTACAAACATCTGATGTTGGCGGTTGATAAGTAATTGTCATTGGAGTTTCAACTTTAAGCAAAGTTTCAGTACTCGTTACAGTTTTACCCATAAATGTACCTGTTGCAAAGTAACGGGCTGAGTCACTCATTTTAACAGGATTAAAAGTAATACTCTTGCTTTTTGCTCCTGGTATCAGTTGTCCATTTTTGTACCAGTTAATATCAATTGATGACAAGCCGGAACGCTCGACGCCATCACCAAAACCGGTTACATCGGGATTAGCTGAAATAGTAACTACATCTTCAACACATTGTACAGCATTACTTGGAACAATTTTTGTATCTTCAGCAATTTCGAATATAGCGTTAACTTCATCAGCACCATAATAAGTAGTAGCATTTCTCATTTCGCCGTCACCATCGTGTAGAACTTCCGGCATTCTGTTATACATAAAGTATGAATTGCCAATACTGCTGCCATTTATATGTAAGTCATCTTTATTGCTTACAAAAACAGGCATACCCTCTTTTGAATTAGCATCTCTTCCAGTATGTGATCTCCATTGTGAAAAATTGTAAGCAACATAAGTAAATGGTAAATAATAAGTCCAGTTATCATAACCACCAACTTTTGCAGTGTTGCCTATCGAATAAACATTATTATCAAGTGCTGTAAAGTATGGACCTACCGGTGAGCTTGTCCCCTGAAAGAAGATATTGTAAGCTTCGGGATGAGAAACAGAACTTGAGGCTTTGAAAACAGAGTTATGGAATATATTTCCACGGAAATCATTGCCTGAATAACTACTTGTAAACACAACATTTGCCGCAAATCCACCATAATTTATACTTGATGTATAGTACTTCATTTCACCTGTCATAATAATTGAATTATGCCAAACTTTTGTGAAGCTGCCTGCAAGACGAATTCCTGCTGCAGAATAGTCAGTAGGATAGTAACTAATATAAGCAGTGGTTAATATGTCAGATATTTTATTGTTTTGAATTACGGCATAAGAGCCGGATACATATATACCATTAGCAAAACAAATTGAAGTTCCTTGATAATTCAAGCTATGAATTGTATTACCGTCAATATAAGTAGGAATAGACCCGACCATAAATAGCTGAATACCAATAATGTAGTTAGTGTTATTCGGACCGCCGTTGAAATTATAAATTTTATTACGACGAATCTGTCCGTTTGGAGCATATCTTACTTCGATACCGTAGCTAAGGATGCTATTCGATAAGTTATCATCACCAACAATATTATCTTCAACAATAAGATTGTTCATAGTAGTAGTGCCGACAGTTGTTTGTCCGGCAATATACATACCATAAGTACTGTTGTAAATATGATTATTCTGAATAAGCAGATTATTCATTGATGGGCTGTTTGTACTTGTTGATATAGTTCCGTCACTGGTAATGATACCAAATGAAGTATTCAGACGGTTTCCATTAGAAATTTCGCAATTTTTGATTGTAAGGTCTCTGCCGCCGCGTCCCATTCCACTTCCAACTAAGATAGTTGCACGGAATTGAGTTAATGTATTTTCAGCAGTATTGGTGAACTTCAAATATCTGCCCTTACCTTCATAACTTCCGTCAATAACGACATTATTAACACCAATTATTTTAATTAAAGCTCCTGCAACTTCACCTTGAATACTTCTTTTTGTAGTTGAATTAGGTCGTATATAAATAGTATAAGGTCCACCTTCATCATAAGTCAAGCTAGTAAGACCAACTTCGCCTGTTTCAGTTAAATTTGAAGAAATATTCAAATAAACATCACCTTCGATAACATTGTTCATCAAAGCTTGGAAAATGCCATCCGGTTTTGTGAGAGAAGTATAGGTTTGGTTTGTGCCAATACTGTAATTTCCTGAAAAGCCTACTGCTAATCTGTAAGAATCAGCATTATTTACAGGAAAATTTGAAGTAGTGAGATTTGTGGTATTAGGATATTGATTAAAAATACCTGAAGTAGTTGAAATATTTTTCTTAGCAGCTATATCCTGAGCAATAATGAAATATTGGATTTCATCACCTTCGCCTGCTCCACCTTGCAATTTACCGTAATCAACTGTAAATGAGAATTGATTACCACCTAATGCAGTAGCATCAGAATACTTCCATCCTGAAGTCGAAGAAGTATTGCCATTATATGTATTGTCAGTTGATGCTTTTCTGTAATACAATCTTGGGGCTGAACCTGAAACATCAACACCGGTTTTATCCGTAATATTTGCGATGACAGTGCGGTTACCCCAGTTTGTTGTTGTCATAAGTTTTTGGAAAACTATTTCGGGACCTACAATATCATCTGCTTCTTCATAAGCTCCCGGAGTCGGGTTTGTACCTGAGCGGGTTACACCGATAATATCAGTTTGAAACCCTGATATTGGAGTACCTTTACCTAAAAGAGCTGAACCAATATAAGGAGCTAAAACATTAACTGAGTTAAAATCGGTGAAAATATTCATCGAATTTCCTTCACGTGAAGTTGCAGATTTCCAGGCTGCAAGAGTAGTACTATTAGATGATAAAAATCCGATATGACCATAAGGACCACCAACATAGTAGTTGTTATAGTCCATAGTAGAGCTTGTCAGGTTACCTGTACCAGCCAAATATACAGCAAACGAACGGCTTCCTGATAAACCTTCAAGGTCATTATAAAAGTTATTATTTCTAAGGTCGAAGCTATTTACAGCAGTTCCTGATAAAATCAAGCAAGCACTTAAAGTACCTTGTGTACCGCTTGGTAACTGCTTACCTGTAAGATTTACGCTGTTGTAATAAATTTTATAACCGGTACCACTTGATATCAGTATACCAAAAGGATTAGTAGTAGTACCGGAAGTACTCCACTGTGTAGAAATCATGCGAGACACGGAGTTATTAACAATTTCACTGTTATTTGAGCTGAGAATGTAAAAACCTGCTGCACCTGTTGTGCTGGAACCATTACTGATGAAATTATCAAAATAGTTATTATGGAATTTTGAAGTAGCGCTACTTGTAGCATAGGCGCCATATATTGTAGCACCGGAAGTGATATTTACTGCCCGGTTGTTTATAAATTCCATATTAGCGCAAGAACTCATATAGTAAGGATATGTAGTTGTATTTGCGGTTGCCCACAAATTATCTATAACATTATCTTTAATTTGAACGTATTGAGCTGATGAAACAAATACACCATAAGTAGTAGAATTATTTGTAACATTTGTAATTTTGTTATTAAGAATCTTGCCTGAAGCTGCTGAAGACAAATAAACACCATAAAATGTTGAAGTACCTCCTACATTATTTACAGTATTATCATAAATTTCTCCTGCACTACAAGTAGCACAATAAATAGGGTAATTTAATCCATTACCTGTTCTTACGTTATCTATCGTATTACCATATACTTTTGCATTTGGTGATTGCTGAATGAAAATTGAATACAAACTTGATACACCGGTAATATTCTTGATAGTGTTATTATAAACTTTAATACCACTGGAGTAATAAAGATACATTACATAAATTGCAGAAGTGTAGTCAATATATTCGAATGTGTTGTCATATACTTCAGCATCAGTTGTGTACCAAAAATAAATTGGTTGATAAGAAACCGACTGAGCTAAATTAGATGAACCAAAATAATTGTTATAAATTTTTACACCAATATGAGTTCTTCCTGACAAAGAGTTAGCTCTGACGCCACCATACATAAATTTGAAAGAGTTATAACCAATTTCATTTCCAGTACTGGAAGCAGCACCGGTAACACTATTGCTGGCTCCTAATGATACCCCCCAAACATTTGAATTATTCTTAGCAGAACCTTCTAAATTACAGTATAAAACCTTATTATAATTAGCCGGGTCAGAAGCAGTAAGCAAACTGTCAATTCTAACGCAAGGACCACCTGTAGAGTTGTTCTTGATAGTTAAATCACGGTTGCTGCCGCTCATATTCTTTCTACCATCAATAGTAACATAATCAGCGCCCTGGAGCTGGATTATACCGGTAGAAAGATTACCCTGAATTGTATAAGTATCAGTCGGGTAAATTGTTACTGAACTATAATCAGCACTTCCATTACCTGAAGGCAATAAAACTGCGGTAGTAGTTTCAGTGAAATTGTTAGTAATTTTTACTACAATATCACCGGTGTGTGTACCTGCGTTGATAGCATTGAATGCAAGCGAAAGTCTTGCATAACTTGTGCTCCCAATCTCTACCTGACCGTAGGCACTTATACCCACAAGCAAGCCGATTATCACCAAAGATAACCTTGTAAAAAATTTTTTCATGTAACACCTTTAAAATATAACTTAAAATATAAAGTATAAAATATTCTGCTGTTTTTGCTTTGATAGTTTTCGATTTTTTTAATTCTAATAATTCCCGCCTATTATTTGCTTTACAAGTAATTTCCAATTTCAAAAACTATCATAACGTATTATACTCTTTCATATAACAAAAATAGTAAAACCTAACAATTAATACAAAAAAAAAGTTAAAATTTGATAAATTATTATCGTATTTTTATAAAAATCTACATAATTATAATGCTTACATCCGATTAAATTAATTAATATTCACAGTTTAGCATCCTTTTAAAATATGAAATAAAAAAATGTGTAATACTTTATAAATTCAACGAATTATATTGTTTTCAATTTTTAAATTATTTTGCAAGAAAACAATATATGAAATTATGTTTAATTTTTATAACATAATTAGAGTATTTTCTACGCTATTATAATAGTAATTACAGCGGTTTTTCATCATTTATTCATTTTCGATTTACTTATAAATAAATTCTAAGTCATTAATATAATATACTTATTATTATTTTTTGATTGTTCTGTTATAATATAAATTACTAATTTTATAATGTTAATATTATGCTAATATTTAGTATTTCAAATATAATTAATGCTTAGTAATCTACATTATTTCAATTCATATTCTACTGAAAAATATTAGACATATAATAGTATTATAATCAAAGTAGAAAATTATGAATATAATGTCAATATTTCTAAAATATCTTCATTATTTGAAAATAATTGCTTAATTTAGCAAATATAAAATAGTACAAATGAAGAAATATAAATATGAATAGATTTTTCGGTTTTTGTCTGGGAGCATCAACAATATCCTTTGTTGAGCTAATCGAGCAATCACCAGACGGCAGTATGAAAGTAAAGAATAAAGGCAGTAAAAGCCATCAAGGAAAACCCAGAGAGACATTGCTTAGTTTAATCAATGATTTGGGTGCAATTGGCAATCCAATAACAGTAACCGGAAGAAAATTCAGAAATATTATAAATATTAACAATATAACAGAGCCTGACGCAACCGAAACTGCTTTTGACTTTATATACGATAAAGCTCAACAAATCACATCTATTGTCAGCTTAGGTGGAGAAACCTTTTTACTATATTCTCTTGATGAGCAGGGAAAAATATCAAATGTTATATCGAAAAATCAATGCGCATCCGGAACAGGAGAATTCTATCTGCAACAAATTAAAAGAATGAACCTAAGTATTGAGGAATCTCTCTTCATAAGCAAAGATAGTAAACCATATAAAGTATCCGGCAGATGCTCAGTTTTCTGCAAGTCTGACTGCACTCACGCACTGAATAAAGGTACACCCAAAGACGAAGTAGCCTCCGGTCTTGCACTGATGATTTCCGAAAAAATTGAAGAATTGATAAACAAGGCTCCAAAGGGTAAGGTGATGCTTGTCGGTGGTGTGACGAAGAATTCCACCGTAATGGATTTTTTGACAAAGAAAGGCATAGAATATATAATTCCTGAGCTTGCTGATACATTCGAAGCACTCGGGGCTGCTGTACATAGCTTTAAGAAAAAAGTTCCTGCTATTGATAGTATTGAAGGAATTTTTAAAGAGTTTCACAGCTCGTTTACTTATCACAAACCTCTTGGTGATTTTAAGAATAAAGTAGATTTTAAAAGTTTTGACACTTTTACAAATAATCTGAATGAAGACTGCATACTGGGTTTGGATGTTGGCTCTACGACTACTAAAGCTGTACTAATGACTTCTGAATCATCTCAAATAATAGCAAAATCATACTTATATACAAATGGTGACCCTGTGGGTGCCGCAAGGAAATGCTATGCAGAGTTGCTCAATCAAACCGAAAGTAAAACAAAAATTATTGGTATCGGAACTACCGGTTCAGGAAGGCAAATTGCAGGACTTCATGCCCTTACCGACGGAGTTGTCAATGAAATAGTTGCTCACGCAGCAGCGGCTGTACACTTCGACCCTGAAGTTGATACAATATTTGAAATTGGTGGACAAGATGCTAAATATACTTATATAATTAATCAGGTTCCGGCTGATTACGCAATGAACGAAGCCTGCTCAGCAGGTACAGGTTCATTTATTGAAGAGTCGGCTTACGAATCACTTGGTATAAATGTAATGGATATTGAACCTATTGCAATGACAGGAAAAAATCCTCCAAATTTCAGTGACCAGTGTGCCGCATTTATAAGTTCGGATATTAAATCAGCACAGCAGGAAGGACTTCGCAAGGAAGATATTGTGGCAGGTCTTGTATATTCAATTTGTCAAAATTACGTAAATCGGGTAATGGGCAACCGACAAATTGGTAAAAAGATTTTTATGCAGGGAGGTGTATGCTATAATAAGGCTATTCCAATTGCTATGTCAGCACTTACCGATAAAGATATAATTGTACCCCCGGAACCCGGGCTCATGGGTGCTTATGGGGTTGCTCTTGTTGTTAAACAACGACTCGAACTCGGTCTGATGTCAAAAAATGATTATAATCTTGATGAACTTATAAATCGTGATGTAAATTACAAAAAGCCTTTTGTGTGCCTCGGAGGAAAAGAGGAATGCGATAGAAAATGCACAATCAATATTGTTGAAGTAAATGGTAAAAAATATCCTTTCGGAGGTGCATGCAATAAATATTACAATCTCAAAAGCGAGCTGAAATTCGGCACTGATTCGAGAGATATAATTAAATTGAGACACAAAATTTTATTTGAAGATTATGCTTCACAAATAGTTGACGAAAGCGTCAAAACTGTGGGAATTAATGCATCTTTCAATACTCAGACAATTTTCCCGCTTTATTATCACTTTTTCAAGGGGTTGGGTTTTAATGTGGTATTGCCCGATTTTGTATCAGCAGAAGGGATGGAGCTTGAAACAACATCATATTGCTATCCTGCACAACTGGCACTTGGATTATTTCAAAATTTAACAGAGAAAAATCCAGATTATTATTTTGTTCCGGCAATTTATGAAATGAATACCGAAGATTCAAGCGAAGTGCGTCTGGATTTTAACTGTTCGTGCGTATTTGTGAGTGGAGAGCCGATGTATTTGAAGCAAACTTTTAAAAGTAAAATTGATGTCTCAAAATTAATTAACACTCCACTGAATTTTGCAACAGGATATGAGTCACAACTGAATCAATTTGAAGAAATAGCAGGAATTATTGGTATAACAGATAGAAAATTTATAGAAAAATCATATCATTTTGCTTGCCAGAAGCAATATGAAGCAGAAGAACGAATCAAAAATATAGGCGAAGAAATTTTAGGGAAATTAGAGCAGAATCCTGATGAAATTGGTATTGTTCTCATCGGAAGACCTTATAATGCTTTTGCTGACTTTGCAAATAAAAGTATTCCCAGAAAGCTCGCTTCTATGGGCGTATATGCACTGCCTTATGATATTTTTGATTATTCCGTTAAAAGTATTGATGATGACATGTACTGGGAAAGCGGTAAGCGCATTCTCAAAGCTGCTAAAATAGTGAAGGAACATCCTCAACTCTTTGCTGTTTATGTATCGAATTTCTCCTGCGGACCCGATTCGATGATTATTTCTTCATTCCGTGATATTATGGGAACAAAACCTTCTCTTACACTTGAACTGGATGGACACACTGCAGATGCCGGAATCAATACACGAATAGAAGCAGCAATTGATATTATTAAAAATTACAGGAAGTTATCAGCGAACATTAATGACCCTGATTATTCGGATTTTAATCCTGCATTTATCGAATATCATAAGGATATGAATTATTTTGTTCGCTCAGATGGAACGAAGCTTCCAATGAATGATAAATCAGTCAAAATTCTTATTCCATCTATGGGGGACTTAAATTCTCGAATGTTTGCCGCAGCACTTAGAAGCATTGGTTTCAATGCTGAGTCGCTACCACCATCAAATGCTGAGATAATTAAATACGGCAGGTCAGTTGCAACCGGAAAAGAATGTCTGCCACTTATTATTCTCGCCGGATCGCTTATTGATTACGTTGAAAATAAATGGGACGGTAAGGAAAATTTAGCGTTTTTCAATGTTCAGGGAGCAGGCAATTGCAGACTTGGACAGTATCCGGTATTCTTAAGGCAGATGATTAAACACCGCAGGATCGAAAATGTCGCACTAATGATACTTATGAATGAAGATGGATTTGCTGGGTTTGGCTCTAAGTTTGCAATGCGTGGAATTCAGGCAATTATGATTGGTGATGTTCTTGATGATATTCGCTCAGCAATAATTGCAAATGCACAAAATCCTGATGCCGGACTCGAATATTTTGAAAATGAATTCAATATTCTTACTGAAGAATTTGAAAATAATCCTGACTCGGTTTATAATCATCTTGATAATTTCGCTTCAAAAATCAATAAAAATATACCAGCAAATACTGCAATAGATGATTCAAAATATATTGCTTTACTTGGTGAGATATATGTCCGGCGTGACGGATATTCTCATAAACATTTGAATAAAAAGCTTGGCAAAAAAGGATTTGTTGTAAAATCTGCTCATATAACAGAATGGATAATGTATGTTGATTATTTGCTGAAAATAAATCTTTTAGAGCCGGACAAATCGCTAAGGAATAAGCTGGAGCGTGAGATACGCAATTACTTTATGCGGCAGGCTGAAAAGAAAATTAAAAAAATATTGAAAAAAACCGGTTATTACCGATATCACAAGATTGATATAAAACCCCTTCTTGACCATAGCAAGCATATTATCCCGCTTGAATTCAAAGGAGAGCCGGGTTTAACTTTAGGTACAGCAATGCACGAATCGCTTGAAGAGTACTGTGGCATAATCAATCTTGGTCCGTTCGGATGTATGCCAACAAGATTTACTGAAGCAGTTTCAATACCTGAAATGAAATCAGAAGCAAAACTACAAATTAAGCAGTTGAATAATCCCAAGTTTGAGCTTTCATCAGCGTTTAATGGTCATACAACAATACCTTTTCTCACAATTGAAGTGGATGGAAATACATTTCCTCAGGTAATTGAAGCTAAGCTCGAAACTTTTGCTTTACAAGCTGAAAGAATTGCAAATATGATGAAAAAGGAATGACAATTCGATTTCTAATGACATTTGCTATTATATTTTTCAACGAATTTAATAGATAATTTATTTACTTTAAATATTAAAAAAATGAATTAAATGGAAATAAATGATAAAATTTATGAGCTTAGAAATGAGATTCTCAAATTAGAGAAAATTTCAGGTATTGAGCACAAATCAAATTTTATGCGAATTAATAATCTTATTGATATTTTTGAAGAAGAAGCATTTCTTTTATCCTCCAAAGTTTCAATCCCATACGATAGCTCAGTAAAAGTTAATGACAAAAAATATATTCTCGAAAATGAGGAAATGCTAAGGATTATAGTTAGAAATGCTGATGCCCTTATATTTATTATTGATTCTGAAGGCGTAATAATTTTTTCGGATGGTAAAGCGTTAAGTAAGTTCAAATTTTTGCCTAATCAATTATCCGGTATATCAATTTTTGAGGTATATGAGAATAATCCGGATGTAATTGAATCTATTAAGAAATCGTTGGATGGTGAAACCATAACTACAATTCTGGAAATACAGGAGTTAATATTCGAATCTGTATTCTCGCCATATAACAGTATTGATGGCACTATAGCAGGTGTTGTAGCAATCGCAGTCAATGTTACTGATAGAATCAAGCTCGAAAGAGAGCGCGAAGAATTGATTGAGCACTTAAGCTTGTCAAGTAATCAAATTATGAAAGATGCGGGCAGACTTATGAAGCTTAATGATAACCTGATTGACTCTGAGCAGAGATTACAGAGAATGAATGACGAGAAAGATAAATTTATTTCTATAATTTCTCATGACTTACGTAGTCCTTTTACAGGAATTCTGGGAGTTATGGACGGCTTGGTATCCTATTTTGACATTTATACTAAAAGCGAGATAAAAACAGGTTTGGAATTATTGCGAAAAAATAGTTATGATTTATTTAATCTGATGGAAAATCTACTGACATGGGCAAGAGTAAATAGAGGTAAAATAGAAGTAAATCTTGAACAAATTCCACTATTCACGATTGTCAAAGCTAATATTGATTTACTTTCCCAAAATGCACAGCAAAAGAATATAGCAATTTTAAATCATGTTAGTAAAAATATTTACGTCGTAGCTGATGAGAATATGCTGAATACTATATGCAGAAACCTTATCTCAAATTCAATTAAATTCACTCAAGAAGGTGGTGAAATTATTATTTCTTCGAGCACTTCTCTTGAAGATGATAAAGTAGAATTATGGGTTAAAGATAATGGCATCGGGATGACCAAGGAAGTTGTGGATACAATATTTCATCTGAACAGGCAGTACAGTTCGCCGGGTACAAATAATGAAAAAGGTACCGGGCTCGGTCTATTTATTTGTAAAGAAATGGTCAATAAAATTAATGGAACAATTTGGGTTGAAAGTAAGCCCAATGAAGGGACATGTTTCAAAATCGAGCTTGTCTGTCTTATAAAAGGCGAGTATGAGGAATTGGAAGAATTTGAAACTGAAGAGAATTCAGGCATAAATTTTGTTGATAATTCTGAAGATTTAATTAGAATTGAAGAGAGTGATTTTTCAAGTGAGAATTTTGATTCAAGCAGTAAATTGATAAATATTATAAATCAGGAGTTTGTTTCTGAAATTCAATTATTAACAGATATGCAAATTCTTGGAGAAATATCTAAATTTGCTAATAATTTACATGAAATATCAAAAAATCATAAGTCTTCAACAATTATAAAATACACTGAATTACTGAAAGGAAGTATAAAAATGATGGATGTTGTCAATATGAACAAGTATTTGGATTACTTCCCTGTTTTAGTAAAAAAAATGGAAACAATCATATCAAATAAAAAGGCAGAAGAATAATGAGAGAAAAAAAACTAATTTTGGTGATTGATGATTTAGAAAGCAATTTGCAAACAGCGGGACATTTCCTTCTTGAAGCAGGTTTTGAAGTATCATTAATAAATGACGGGAAAAAGGGAATCGAAGTCGCAAAGCGTGCTATTCCCGATTTGATATTACTCGATATTGTAATGCCGGGAGTTAATGGTATCGAAGTTTGCAAACTCTTAAAAAACGAAGAGTTAACAAAAGAAATTCCTATAATTTTTCTTACTTCAATGAAAGAGAAAGAGCAAATTGTAGAAGGATTTGATGCAGGAGCAGTTGATTATATCATCAAGCCTGCTAACAAATATGAAGCACTGGCAAGAATTAGAACTCATTTAGAGCTCAAACAAGCAAGGGAAACTATGATTGAACAAAACAAGAAACTTAAAGACCTTTTTGAAGAAAAAAGAGCATTCTTCGAAGTAAGTTCAAGCCAGTTAATGAGTCCAATTAACAGCATAAGAGGTTATAATGACCAGATAAAAGTTTATAATCTCAAAAATGATAATTCTGCAGAGCTTCAAAATTTGACTCAACAGATTGAAATCAATGCCAGGTCTGCATCCTCTACTGTTAATGATTTGTTGTATTTATATAATTTGGAAGAAGGTAATCTGCCCTCAGTAGTAGATTCGTTTAATATAAATTTAATGATAAAAAAAATTATCGAAGAATTTGAACCTGAAGTTAAAGTAAACCGCTTGAAAATTGTATTTGATACCGAAGTAGATATGCTGACTTATGCTGTCGCCGACAAAGATAAAGTCGAAGTTGTGCTTAAGCATATTTTATCAAATGCAATTAAATACTCTCATTTCTTTAAGCTGATACAGGTAAATGCAAAGGTAATTACTGACAAACGAAAATTAATTCTTGTTGATATAATTGATCAGGGAGTTGGTATGAGTTCTGAAGATTTAAATAATGTATTCGAAAAATATAGTCAACTTAGTCCAAAAACTGCACACGGAGAGCTTTCTGTCGGGCTTGGTATGTACACAGTAAAAAAATTGATAGAAGAAATTGGTGGTGTTATAAATATCAGGAGTGCAGTTGAACAAGGTACTTCAGTAAGATTGTGTTTTCCGGCTATTTAAGCACCAATTTAAGTTATATTTACAATTTCCGGTCAATATTTTGAGCACTTTGCTTTTTAAAATGAAATATTACAAAGTCGTTTGCAAGATTGAGCATCATTGAATTATGAAATTGAATTTGTAATTTTAAAATGAATTTCAAACAAATTATATTTGTAAACTTTTATACAGCCAAAGATACTTATTGCAAAAAAATGCTATTTAAGAATTTTTTATCTTCGAATTTTTATATAAAATTATTAATCTACTGATAACAGACATATCTATTTTGACCACTATCAAAAAAAAGCACGGCAACCATTTCGGTTGCCGTACTTAACAAATTACTTAAACTTTTACAGTTTAGATTAGTATTTAATGAATGTTTTCACAAACATATCTGTATCGGTTTCAACTATCAAGGTATAAGCACCTGATGACAGATGTGACAAGTTGAATGAACCATCATAAATACTTATTGAACCAAGTGGTTGACTGAATACTTCCTGACCAAGCAGATTTACAATACGAAGTCTTGCATTTGATTCGGTTTCAAATTCAGCAAATATATTTAACTCATCAACAACAGGGTTAGGATAGCTGATTACAATACCATCACCGTTTAAGCCTGTTAAGATTTCTCCAATAAGTTTGCTTGGGTATCTAACTACTCTGAAACGTTTTTCTTCTGATTTACATCCATTTGCATCTGCTACATATAAGAAGTAATTGTTTGTACCTAAAACCGGATAAACTTCTGTAGGATCTGAAATTGGAGTTCCATTGTTATATCTCCAGAAATAATCAAAAGGAGCAGTGCCATTTGTAATATTTACTGTAACAAAACCAGGGTCTGTCAAATCAACTGGATTAGCATTGTAAACATTAACTCTTGTAGGTGTAAATGTAACATTAGGAGTTGGCTTAAGTAACAAATATAGGATGTCTGTATATTGCAAGTTTGTTACAACATCTTTAACTGTAAGTGTAAAACTCTTAGCAAAATTTGATGATATAACAATCGGACTTTCAACAGTTGCATTAACAAAGTCTGCAGCGGGTGACCAAGCATAAGTGAATTGCCCGCTACCACCGAATACATTTGTCATTAACTGAGGTGAATCCCCCTTACAAGCATAAACATTATCATCATTAAGAATTGTTACAGGACAGTTCTCATCAACATTTAAGACCAAAGTTTTTGAGCCGCCTTCACAACCATCACCTTCAACCGTTAATACAATTGTCTGATTACCGGTTGTTGTAAAACGATAATCAAAACCATCTGTAGTAGATACAATATTACCATTAAGTGTCCAAACATAAGAAAATGTACCTGCACTGCCAAGACTTGATGTGAAAGAAACAACTTCATTAGGACAAGCTTTATTTTCGAAATGTGTATGGGCAGTAATAGTAATAACTACATCATCAATCGCTTCTTTGGTAACATTAAGAGTTTTGCTGTCAGTATAGCTACCCCAAACTGCTGATGAGCGTGTAAGTTTAACTGTACCGGCACCTGCTGCTCCCCAAGCTACTGTTACACTTGTTCCTGTTGAGCTACCGACAATTGTTCCGCCTGTAACAGACCATTGATAATCAACAAGTGGTGAAACATTTGTTGAATAAGTATATGTTCTGGTTTCACAAACTGTTTCCTCACCATTAATTACAGGCACATGTAATGTTCTGAAAGTAAATGCATCAGACCAATTACTTGTTCCCTGAAGACCAATTGTCTGTGCCTGCCAATAGAAATCGCGGTTTGTGAAGAGGCTTGTAACATCGAATGAAGTTGTACCTAAATTATTTCCTTGAGCTACAACATTTATAAAGTTTGGATCAGTAGCGATTCTAACGTTATAGCCGGTAGCATCATTAACTGAACCCCAAACCAATGTAACATTTGAATATAAGTCAATTGAATTATTTGAAGGGAATACTAAGTTTGGAGCTGCAAGTGACATTGTAGTAAATGTAAATGTACCAGACCAGAAACCTGCACCTGCGTTTTTATACCCACGAACTCTCCAGTAATGCAACTTAGCATTATCCAATCCTGTATAAGCTACTGTCGTGCCATTGATGCCGGACTGCTGGAAAAGAATATTAGTGAAAGCAGCATCCGTAGCAATTTGAATTTCATAGCTTGTTGCTCCTGCAACTGCATTCCATGTTGCATTACCCTGAAGAACAACATTAACAGCTCCGTTTGCAGGAGTCAGTAATGTTGGTGCAGGTATTTGAGTTCCAAATGACCATGTATCCGAGTAAGGACCTACTCCTTCACTGTCTTTTGAGCGTACAGCCCAGTAGTAAGTAGCATCATTGTCAAGTCCTGCATAATTATAACTTGCTGAGACGGTAGAAGTATTAATTACAGGGCTTGATAAATTAGAATTTTTTGAAACTAATAAATCATAGCCTGTTGCACCGCCTTGAGCCTGCCAGTTGAGAGTTCCACTTGCTGCGATAATACCCTGAGCACCGTTTGCAGGTGAAGTCAGATTAACTTTTGACAGCTCAGTTGTAAACAGAAATGTAGATGAGAATCCACCCTCATTATTGGCATTGTAACCTTTTACTCTCCAGAAATAATTTGTCTTGCCGTTTAGATTTGTAAGAGCCTGGCTTGTACCACCAACAGCAGTATTTTCATATACAATAGCAGTAAATCCTGAGTTTGTAGATACCTGCAGATGATAATTAGTTGCTCCTTCAAGAGCATTCCAAGTCAAAGTTGGATTAAGTGAGACCTGAGTTGCATTATTTGCAGGCGTTGCAAGAGTAACATTACCAAGCAATGTTGTAAATGCAAAAGCCGATGAATATGCGCTTGTGCCTTCAGCATTGTTTGCTCTTGCTCTCCAGTAATATTTAGTATTATTGACAAAACCTGCATAAGCAGCTGTCAATCCTGCAACACCATTATTGGAAGCAACAATAGTATTAAATCCGGCATCTGTTGCAATTTGATAGTCATAATCAGTTGCACCACTTACGGCATTCCATGAAATGTTCCCGCTAAGAGGAGCATTAAATGAATTATTAGCAGGTGCATTCAAAGTCGGAACTCCCAAAATAGTTCTGAAATTTCCGGTTACCATATCACCTATGCCATCTGCATTCCTTGCAGTTACTCTTACAATATAGTCGCTAAAATTAACAAGATTGCTGTAACCGGTCTGAGTTGCGGCGACATTTACAGAGAATATTACAGTAGATGGTGATTTAACAAGCTGAACATCATAAGAAGTAGCACCCGAAACTGCTGTCCATTCTAAATTTCCACTAACCGCAACACCCGTTGCATTATTGGCAGGATTAGTAATAGTAGTAGTACCGACACGTGTTGTAAAGTTTCTTGAAGTTGAAAACGCACTTGTATTTCCGCCGTCCTTAGCCTTAACTCGCCAATAATATTGAGTAAAGTTATTTAAAGTCGGTAAATTGATTGAAGTGTTGCTTGTCACTGCTGTTGCTAAATTGGCAGTAAAATCCGGGCTTGTTGATATTTCTACATCATAGGATGTAGCTCCGGCAACACCATTCCAGCTAAGGGTTACGCTACCTTCATTTAAGCCTTTTACTGCATCTGCAGGGCTTATGAGAGTTGGAGTAGCAAGAAGAGTTTTGAAACTAATAGTCTCCCAGTCGCCATCACCTTCATCATTTGTGCCAAGAGCACGTGCAAAATAAGTAGTATTGTGTGATAATGCGGAGTAAGGAATACTTGTAAAATTGCCGCTAGTATTTAGAATAGTAGAAGCAAAAGTATTTACAGTGGAAAGCTGAACTGTATGAGTGTTCGCTCCCTGAGCCGCATTCCAGGTAAGACTACCATTTAAAGCAACGCCTTCCTGATTGTTTGTTGGATTTGTAAATGTTGGCTTACCGGGTTTCTTTGCTCCTACAAGTGAAGACAATCCTGAAAAACCGGAAATTGCGAAGTTTCCATCCCAGCTAAAAAATGGAGCACCTTCAGTATATTGAACTGTTACGCTTGAATACTCAATATCTTCTACATGGTCCCAAACTCTAAATGAAAGCAAGTCACCGGGCTTTGCTCCGGGAACTCCCTGTGATTCAGGCCATACAGTAATTGTAATATTGGAAGTTCCATTCCATACTGAAGCACCAACACAAAATCCTCTTACAAATACACCTATTTCGTCACCATTCGCAAGGGGTGTATCTCCAATTTTTGGATTTGCAGCTGTAGGGACCAAAATAGTCATTGCTTGGATTGCATCAGTGGTTGTGAATGTAAAATGCACAGGCTGCGCCAATAAATTGGTAGATGTCGAAACTGCAATTATTATTGCAGTGAGCAACACAAGTAAGTAATTTAATCTTTTCATTTAAACTCCAAATAAATAATAAAAAATTGTTTTGCTTAATAACATAATTTAATACGTTACAAATATAAATAAATTATGATAAATATAAGAAAAATTTACATCTAAGTAATAAAATGATAAAATATTTTTTAAGTAAACCCTCCCGAAAGTATATAAACCTTAGGGAGGGTAGGAAAAATTTATTATTTTCAAATGATTTTTAGAGGATTGGGATTACAATTTTCACTATCTATTTGATTTTATTCTATTGTCAAGTTTGCACAATAGTTGGCAATTTTCTTCATTTGTTTTGCCACCTTCGTGCCAAGGTGTTATGTGGTCTGCTTCCATATCGGAAATGTCAAAATATTTGTTGCATTTTATGCAAATGCCACTTTGACGCTCATATACTTTCTGTTTCATCGAATCAGAAAATGCCCGAATCGAAAGATATTTTTCATCTCTTGTCAGTATGTAGGCATATATTCCGCTTTTCTTCGTAACATCATCATCTGCAATGAGTTTTGCTGATTCTTCTTCAATAGCTTTCGGGTCGTAAATATTGTCCTTATACTTATTGTAAAGCGTTCCCCAGTCCACACCTTTCATAAATTTTCTTTTCTTTGTAAATGTCGCCCCTACCCAAGTTATTACAGATTGAAAATATATCCACAGACTGCTTGCATTTGGGTCGTGCTGGTGAATTGCCATATAATCTTCAATTTTACCCGATGAAATCCAGTCAATAGCAGTTTCAAAATATTCCTGACGAATCGCAGAGCCATTAAGATAATCACTCCCAATTTGATAAGCCGGACAGCCGTTCTTGCTGAAATATCTTTTTGCATCAGTTACCCACGAGCCGGCATAAACTGCATTACGAAGTTCCTGCTCAGTGAGTTTTTCGCCGGCAATATTGATAGTCCTGAACCACTCAAGCTTTTCGCTGTCTGTACCACTGCAGAGATAAACCATCAGCTTATAATCAAGCAATTGATTCTGCTCGTCATCCTGTAAATTATGAAAATATCTGCCTTCAAAAGAGAAATCACCGGTTACATACTGACAAAGTGAAATCGTTCTTTGCTGACCGTCAATAACCTCATAATTCCCGTCTTCCCGAACAGCCCAATACATCACATTCAGCGGAAAATTTCTGCGTACTGTATTAATTACAGCATCACGCTGCTTATCCTTATAAATAAATTCTCTCTGATAAGGAGGGCGAATATCAAGAAGTCCACCAAAACCGACGACACCGCTTTCGGCATTATCTTTAAATCCTTCAGCTAATTCACGGACTGTAATTTCTTTGAGTTTGATTTGCATAATTTACTCATCCTTATTCTTTTGAATTTTCTTGACTTCATTTAGAATTTTTCTTCCTTCACTTTCTAATCTTCTGCTAACTTTCTTAACATCTTCGGATGGAGGGAGTAGTTCCGGCTTGACACCTCTGTCATGTAGAATCTTTCGAACAGCTAAATTATTGTCAATATGTTCTTTAGTAATTTGGTAATCACCCATTAAGTCTTTATCAACAACATTATGACTTGTCAGTTCAGTAGCAAAATCTTTAGCTTTAATAGTCAAAGTTGGTAAAAAATCTGCTAAGGGACGAATTTCCGGAACTTTTAAAATACGCTTCATATCCTTTGTAGTTTTTCCTCCGAATAATGCCTGGTCACCTTTTGAACGTATATTTGCAAAACTTTTATTATCAACACCACGTTCAAAAATAATACCGGATAATTTTTTCTCGGACTGAGATAACTTTTCACGTGCAACAACTCTTGCTAAATCCAACATACGTTTTTCGATTATTTCCTGCTTCCTTGTTTGAACAGCAAAATAAGTTTGAGCAAATGCGATTTCGGATTTTGAAGAATCCCCATTTTGAGCTATAAGATAGCATGCATATCGGGTAAGAGCAATATCGCTAATTTCTCTTTGAGCACCTTTAGCAAGTTCTATCATTTTGCTGACATCAGCAAAATGATCAGAAACCGACTCATTGGCATTTTTGCATGAAGTCTTAGCTTTCTCAATTGCATTTTCAAAGTTACGCCATTGGGTATAGCCGAGAAGTTTTTGTAATTCTCTGGCACTCCAACATTCTACACCTTGATAATTATAACAGGCATCTTCAAATTTTTTAAATAACTCGCTGATAAAATCTTGTTTCATATTTTTCTTCATCCATCCAATAATTTCATGTTGGGTCTGACAATTCTTTTACTGTTATTTCTTTGAGTTCGATTTGCATAATGACCTCCGATTTAAATGAACCCCACCTTTGAGGTGGAGTTCATTATTCAAATATCTTTTTTATAAAAAATTCTGTTTTCAGTTAATTCTTTCAATTCATTCTTTTTGATCATCTTCAATATTATATCTTTACTGGGCAAAGTTCCATTCCTTAAATCTATATAATCTTGATAACTTGAAAATACCCATTGTTCCGCTTTATTTACCATTTTACTTCTTACTGGATTCTGATGAATATAAGTCAACAAAGTGATAAGATAGGGGTCAGAAGGGACTGGCTTGGCGTGAGAGTGATTCTGAAATAATGAACCATGGCGATTGTAACGTTTGTTAATAGCTTTAGTATAAGAACTCAGCAAAATTCCGATTTTATCTGAAATAGTGCGAGAGTAGATGGACTCCACCTCAAAGGTGATGTCCATCTTTTTAAAGCACTTCACCCGCACCAAAAAATGAAAATGTGTTGGCATCAAACAATAAGCGATTGTATCAAAATATTCATCTAAATAATAACGATATTTTTTCAAAAAGTAAATATAGTTCTCCTCTGAACGAAAAAGGGCTTCCTCATTATTCGTTCTATTATACAAATGGTAATATGTATTTTCATAAAATTTCATATTTTCTTATTAAGTTGGGACTTTCCAAATGAACTCCACCCCAAAGATGGCGCCAATCTTGTCTTCCATATTGACTCCAAAGTCCAGATGGACTCCACCTCAAAGATGGCGCCAATCTTGTCTTCCATATTGACTCCAAAGTCCAGATGGACTCCACCTTAAAGGTGGCGCCAATCTTGTCTTCCATATTGACTCCAAAGTCCAGATGGACTCCACCTTAAAGGTGGAGTCCATCTAACACACCAATCTCTTATTCCGTATCACTATTCTAAAATATGGACTTTTACCATTAATAACTAAATCTCTATCATCATCACCCTTTCTGAATTTGATTATCTCAAACTGCTCAGGATTATATTTATCAAGAAATGTAATTGGGACGCCCATTGCTCCGGCATAGTCCATTGGTATATCTTTTGTTTTATCTATATTAATTGCATCATAGTTATCATACTTCGGATATTCTTCTGGTGTATATTTTTTATAAAGTATCAGGTCTTCGTGCCTTTCTTTAAAGTCCATATTGGTAAACCAACGCACTCCCTTAACTCTAATATATTTTCTTCCTTTTTCATCAATTCTATAACTAGCTGCTGCAAGGGGATAATCTTCAGGAACTCCGAACTCTCTATCTCCACTATGTATACTTGGTCCAATCCAAATTCTATTTTCTTTAATAAGTTTGAAAATTTCTTTGTAAGTAATTGCATTCATATTACCCAAAATCACAAACTTTTTATCATATTCGATAAGCTGGGCGACATATTCCCTGAAAAGTGAAAAAGGCGGATTAGTAACCACAATGTCAGACTTTTTCAGTAGCTCTATGCTTTCCTTACTTCGAAAATCGCCGTCACCCTCCAAATACTGAATACCGATTTCCTCGGGGTTTGGTATCTTATCACCGTTCTTATCGCCGTCATATTCAAGATATATAGCCCTCTCAGAATCGTGATTGCTGAAAAATTCCATATCCTGATTTTTATAGCAGGTCGTAATTAGTTTTTTCAGCCCAAGATTTTCAAAATTATAAGAAAAATAATGGAAAAAATTACTCACACGCGGGTCATCGCAGTTGCAGAAAACAGTTTTTCCCGCAAAATGTTCTTTGTAGTGGCGAAGTTCTTTTTCAATATCCGGTAATTGAGTATAAAACTCATCTTTCTTAGCATTCTTAGCACTGTGTAAATTTTTATTAGCAGACTCTTTTTTCATAAATTCAAATCAATTATAATATTATTCATTTTTTTACTATACAAAATTAACTAATTTTCAGAATAAAACAAACACATTTTCACCATCTGAGTAAAAAAATGTAACCATGTCTTACATTTCTTATTCCAGATATCCAACATCTTGTTTATCTATATATCTACATAAAATCGTAGTTTTTTGCTTAATGATTGATTTTGCTCTTCCAAAACTTGTTTATGTTAATTGAAAATTAATTTCATATTGTATGAAAATTCAATTTGTCCAAAAATTGTGCTTATTTGATTGGATTTTGAAATTATAATAGTATTCTGACTTTTTTTTCTTTTATTATATCTGAGGCTATGCCACTGTTGACAGCAATCTCGAGAAATCCTGAGCTGCCGATATATGCAAGAAGTGCTCCTTCTGGTGCATCTGAGAATGTATTTGATAAGTGTGGAATTTCAAATCCTGCAACTAAGGTCTTTACTTCTTTTTTTTTTGTTTACCCAATCTTCGGGTATGTCAGTTATCAGATTTCCGAATTTGTCTTTATGGACAATATTTCCGGTTATTTCATTACCATTTTTTTTAGCTATGTAATCATTTAGTTGTACGAGGTTTTTAATATTGATTACATCACCTAATTCCAATAATTCAGTTTTCATAGAAATATGTGCTGCAACAGGTGCGAAAATATCTCTTCCATGAAATGTTGATGACCGGTTATCAAGTTGAAATTTTTTATTTGTAAGTTCAACTGCTGTAATATTACTTTTTGATTTTTGAATAATTGGAGTGAGAAGTCCATTATCAGGAGCCACGAAAAAGAATCCTTCACTTTCGATTGCAACAGCTTTTCTCGTGCTGCCGACTCCAGGGTCAACAACACATAGGAAAATAGTGTTTTTAGGAAAATATTGATATGCAGATTCGAGGTTGTAAGCAGCTGAACGAATATTTCCCGACTCAATGCCATGATTCAAATCAATAATATCAGCAAATGGGCTGATTTTTCTGATAACCCCTTTCATAATACCGACATAATTATCGGTATGACCGAAATCAGTCAGAATGGCAATAGAGCGTCCCATTATTTTTCAGTAGCCTTTTTTAAAGATTCGAAATATGCACGAATTAGATTTTCATAATCTTTAGTATATCCTCTCTGATTAGCTTTCATCATATCACGCAAAGCTTTTTCGCGACCTTCCTGAGTATTGAAATCAATCGCTCCGGGACTTTTCCTGAAGATATTATCAGCGGATTTGCCTTCACGCTCTTTTTCGTAATCTCGGTCGTGGACTGAGCGAGTCGCATCAAGCAGACGGGATAGAATTTTCTCCTGCTTTCTCATTGTTTCCGGAGTAACTCCATTGACTTTCATATCCTGCAAAATTTCCTGCATTTCTTTTGCAATTTTGTCGAGCTCGGCTAATTTTTCTTTATCTCCGCCTGAAATTTCTTTTTGCTCTTTGGCAAGCTCTTCAAGAGATTTCCTAGCACCGCCTTGTTTATCGGCAAGCCTGCTCATTTCTGCTTGTCTTTCCATAGAAGATTGACCTCCTCCGCCCTGTCCGCCTTGCATCATTTGTTGCATAGCCTGATTGATTGCCTGCTGTTGAGCGGCGATTTCCTGCATTTTCTGGGACATACTCATTCCGGGAGTCATGCCTGACCCTCCTCCGCCACCTTCACCCTGACCGCCGGGATTGTCACAGGAACCATTCTGTTGAGCTTTCATAGCACCAACCATATCCTGCATCTGTGAAGCAGCACGATTCATAGCGCCCATTGCTGCACTTTGCGATGCAGCAGCTTTTTGTGTATTTCGGTCTGCCATCATTTCCACACTCTGACGCATTTCATTTAAGGCATTGGAAACTTCATTTGCCATTTCTGAAGTTACCGCAAAGCTTTTCTCTGAAAGTGCTGCCATTGATTGGGCGACACTCATAAGTGACTCGAATAATTCAGCTTGTGTCTGTGCATGTTGAGGAAGACGAGTAGAGTTATAATCCGAACTTGCCGTATTATTCTTGACATTCTCCTGCTTTTTTGAGAGTTCGAGCATATCAGAAACATATTTTTCCATTTTGTCAATAGCTTCCTGCGCATTCTGCTGCTGCATACCTTCTTTCATTTTCTGCATTTGCTTAGCAAAATCCTTCAAATTTTTGGATGCATTTTGCTGATTTTTTTTAGATTTATGCATATCGCCCGATTTCATGTTCTCTTTTGAATCGCTCATTTCCTGATTTGTTTCTTCAGGCTTGAGATCATCCATTGCTTTCTGCAAGTCATCCATCGGCATTTCCTGCTCGCCGATTTCCTTCATTAAGTCTTCAAGATTTTTTAATTCTTTTTCAATATTATTCAATTCTTTTTGAATTTTTTCTTGTCTTTTAGCAAGCTCATTCTGCTTAGATTTATCATCAGGATTGCTTTTTGCTGTTTCTTCAGCAAGTTCATCCTGTTGTTTGGCAAGCTCTTCTGCACGTTTTCGTAGTGCATCTGTTTTCTGTTCTGCCTGAAGTCGCTTGAGAATTTTCATAGAGCGTTCAATATTTTTTCTGAATTGCTCATCATCAAATTTGAACTGCTCCATAGCTTTTTGAAGTTGGTCTTGATTCATATTTTTCATAGCTTCCTGCATTTTTTCCTGCATTCTGCGAAGTTCAGGCGAATCGACCTGTTTCATTAAATTTTGCAGTTCTTTATATTTCTCAAGAGTTTCAGGTGAAATCATCTGATTTTCCTGAAGTTTTTCAGTGGCATCTTCGAGCGATTTAGACATTTCGCTCATTTTTTCTTTAAGTTCCTGCTGCTTTTTGGCAATATCTTCAGCCTTTTTTTTCTGCTTCCAATCGGGCTCTTTCATCTTATTTTTTTCTTTCATCAAATCACGATTGAGCTCATCTAAATCTTTTTTGATTTCAAGGGCTTCTTTCATAATTTTGTCTAAATCTTTCTCAATTTTTGCCTGAACAAGCTCACTTTCTTTCTGGACTTCTTCAAGAGATGGAAGTCTTACAGATAAAGTCTGTGTTCTGGCTTTTTTGGGACCATTAACTATATCATTATCAGCAACTTCAAGATAAAATTCAAATACATCTTCAGGCATTATTCCAAGTTTGTTCAAATCCCAAACGTAAGGCACTTCAATTTCACTTTCGCCTTTAATGAATTTAATTTCGTATGTAGTGAAATTCTCATCGGGCAATGCATAAGGGCTTTTAGAAAGTCGGTAATTCAAAGTAAGTTTTGATAATCCATAATCATCGGAAATTCTTACTCTTATCGGAAGTAATGCGTTAGTATTTACTTCAGTATCGCTGAGCGGTTCAATTAATTTAATGGAAGGGAAAGCATCTTGTATTGCTATAACTGAATAGACAATTGGATTCTCACTTTTTTCGATATCGAAATCAGTTAGCTCTATAAAATAGTTTCCTGAATTATTAATTCTCAAATCTCCGCTTGCCCGCTTTCCATTTACCTTAAGACTGTATATGATTGTGTCATTTGTTACTGCACTGCTATCATTTGCCGCAGTCATATCTTTCTTTATAAATTTAATCTCAGCTTTCTGAAGTTCTTTATTTGATAAAATTTCAAATTCAGCTTTAGAACCAACTAATGCAGTGAAATCAGCATTTTGTTCAGTAAAAAATGAAGCAGGCTGCGATGTATAAGACGGATAATTAAGTTTTCCTGAAATACTTTTAATAATCGGCTTATCAATTACATAAATCACACCGCGATTGGTTATCACAGGTTCGCGGTACCATTCAGAGCGTCCATAAAAAAATATAGTATTCTTTAAAGAATTAACCTCATAAATGTATTCATTATCATCATTTAGTTTTAAGGAAATTTCATCAAATGCTTCCTGTTTATCTTCCTTTATATGGAGAGTAATCTCATCTGGTGCAATTCCTTCAGCCTTAACTGTGATTTTTACTTTATCGCCACGAAGTACACTTTCTTCAAGCGGCTCGATTGTCAATGAAAATGGGACAGCAGGAAGATATGATGTTCTGAAATCTGCGACTCTTCCAAGAGCAGAGCCAAAAGCATCGGGAAAAGCTATATTGGAAATTCCAAAAGTGAACAATGCAATTGCAAAATAAATTACACTTTTTTTAATTTCATCATATTTAATTATTTCATCAAAATTTCGTCCGCTAATTTTCCTTGAAATCTCTTCAAATGCCGCAAGTGCAAGACTTGAAGACACTCCGCCGGGATTTTTTGATATTGGTATCATTTGAAGTGCATTGCCAAGATTATCTTTGATATCGGTGAAATGATCACCAATTCTAAGTGCCATTCCATTATCATCATAGTGATTGCGAACTCCTGCAAAACGCAATATTCCGGGCATTGCAAAAAGGCCAAAAGAAACAATAAAGCTTATAAATACTGAACCTGCTAAAATTGTCCTGAGTAAAGTATCGCCATGGGCAGCCATTTCAATAAATCCAGCAAGTATCACAGTCAGTAATGTAATTGCAAAAACTTTAAAGAGACCTGTTCCAAGAATCAAGCTGTTTTCTTTTCTTCTTGTCGAATTAATTTTATCTATTAATAATTTGTATGAATTTTCATTATTTTGCATTGATTTACCTTTTAATTGCTTAACGCCCATACGATAATATTTGTACCAAATTTGAGTGCTTGAAGCCTTTTGTCAGGCTCGACTTTATGAACATCAGGCTCTGGCCAGCCATCACTTGGATTTGATTCATAAGTATATAGCACACAAAGTCTTCCTTCGTGAAAAAGTCCGAAAGTCTGAGGTGGTTTTTCATCGTGTTCATGTACTTTTGGAGCACCATTCGGGAATGGATAAGGTGAATTAAATAATCCGTGAGAATATGGAATTTCGATAAATTCCTGATTTGGGAATACTTTTTTCATCTCACGGCGGATATATTGGTCTAAACCATAATCATCATCTATATACAAAAAGCCACCATTCTCAAGATAGGCTCTTAAACGGCGGACTTCACTATCAGTAAAATTAACATTTCCGTGTCCGGTCAAAAATAGAATCGGATAATAAAAAATATTATCTGTGCCCAAATCAACGAACTCATAAGCCGACTCAACATTAATGTTTGTATTCTTTTTGACAAAAGTAAGAAGCTGAGGTTCGGAGGAGGGGTCGTTATACCAATCTCCACCACCTGAATACTTAACTCTGCCAAGCTTTATTGCACTGCCCTGAATTTGTGATAAAGCTTCAAAACTGAATATTGAAATTATTACTGTTGCAAGAAATATATATTTGATATTTGCCATTTCCGAAAATTATTATTTATATTTGAATACACAATAAATGACGAAATAATTACTTTAAAATTACAAACATTTCAATTAATATCGCAGCAAGTACTTAATGTCATATTTTTTCTTATTTGTTTCATAGAAATATGAATTTTATCGGTCAAATTATAGAATTGTAAAGTAAGAAAATTTTGATTCAACAATTTGAAATTTAAAATTATGAAGTAAAAATTATCAATATAAATTAATTAATTATTAGTTTTCAGATAAATCAATTATTTTTGTATTTTGTATATAATGATTGATTGGTATTTATTATGGATTTTGGAATAAAGAATATAATATTTATTGTAATATTTATAGGTGCTTTTGCATTCTTCACAAAAAATGCACTGAGATTAATCTCATATCTTAAGCTTGGAAAGCCAGATAATCGTTTTGGTGAAATAGGCAATCGCATAAGACAAACCCTTATAGTCGCATTTGCTCAAACAAAAATATTGAGAGATAAACAAGCCGGTCCAATTCATGCCGGTATATTCTGGGGATTTCTAATACTCCTTTTTTCTGCTGTGAATGCAATAGTAGCAGGGTTATTCGGAGTATATGACTTTTTTAGTTTCTTAGGACCAATTTACAGTGTTATAACAATACTTACAGATTTATTCTGCTTTGCTATTATTATTGCGATTGTTTTTGCGTTATGGAGACGATATGGAGCTAAGGTCAAGCGTCTGCAAGTTGAAGCAGAGAAAATTGAAGCGGCATTCATATTATTAATGATTTTTACAATCGTAACATCATTGCTGTTTGAAAACGCCACTGCAAGTGTAATGTATGAAGCCGGTTGGTCAGTAAGACCTTTAGCGGCGGCTGTTGGTATGATGATACCGGAATCAGCAGTTATCCCGATTCACGAAATATCATTCTGGATTCATATATTGCTAATTTTTGCATTTATGAATTACTTGCCATTTTCTAAGCATTTACACGTTCTGACTTCTGTACCTAATGTATATTTCTCAAATACAGGACCTGTTAATAAACTTGACAATATTGATTTTGAAGATGAAAATATCGAAAAATACGGTGTCTCGGATGTCGAAGATTTCAAGTGGAAAACTCTGTTAGATGGTTATACATGCACTCATTGCGGAAGGTGTACAAGTGTTTGTCCGGCAAATATCACAGGTAAAGTTCTCGACCCAAGGCAGATTATCATAGAAATTCGTGAACGCACTATGGAAAAAATGCCGATTTTGGCAAAATATGCCAACGGCGAAGCAAATTATACTGAAGACGAACAAAAAATTCTTGATAAAAAATTCATCGGTGAATACGAAAATATCGAAGCTCTATGGCAATGCACTACTTGTGGCGCTTGTATGCAGGAATGCCCCGTAAATATTGAACACGTTCCGGCAATCGTTGATATGCGACGCTCACTTGTAATGATGGAAAGCGAGTTTCCTGCACTTTTACAGAATACATTCGGAAATCTTGAAACAAATGCAACTCCTTGGGCTTTCCCTCCGTCTGAAAGAGCCGATTGGGCAGATGGTGCTGATATCAAAACTGCTGCTGAGCTGGGTGAATTCGATATTCTTTTCTGGGTGGGATGTGCAGGTAGTTTCGATGACAGAGCCAAAAAAGTATCACTTGCTTTTTCAAAACTAATGCAGATTGCTGATATTAATTTTGCTATTCTCGGTACTGAAGAACAGTGCAACGGTGATGTTGCCCGCAGAACCGGAAACGAATATTTAGCTGATATGATGGTTAAAGCAAATATCGAAACTATCGGTCAGTATAAATTCAACAAAATTGTTGCAACTTGTCCACATTGCTTTAATACACTTAAAAATGAATATCCGACCTTTGGTGCCAATTACGAAGTAGTGCATCATTCACAATTCATAATGGACTTAATCAAGCAAGGAAAACTCAGCCCATCTGCACACTCAGATGCTATTAATGATTTTACATATCACGATAGCTGCTATATGGGACGTTACAATAATGTTTATGACGAGCCGCGCGATACACTACTTTCGGTGCCCGGACTAAAAATCAGAGAAACTGTCCGCTCCAAAGACAGAGGTTTATGTTGTGGTGCTGGCGGCGGTCAGATGTTCCTCGAAGAAGACCAGGGTAAGAGAGTAAATATTGAGCGTACAGAAGAACTACTTGAAACAGGAGCAAAAAATATTGCTGTTAACTGCCCATTCTGTATGACTATGATTACCGATGGAGTTAAAGCTAAAGAAATCGAAGATGTTAAAGTAAAAGACATATCCGAAGTTATTCTTGAAAATATTGAAAGTAAGTGATGAAAAAGTTAATATTCGTACCACATAATTTTGTTTTTCCGGAAATACTCGGAAATATTGAGAGAGTTTGTGAAGAGAAAAATTTTGAGCTGATTAAGACTGATGAAGCTTCTTGCATTGAAAATATGCTAAAAAACAGAGCTTCGCTTGCACTGCTAAGTCCGCTTGGTTACGGTGCCGGTGTCAAAAATGCAGATTTCAGAATTATACCAAGTTTTACTGCGGGTTTTGTAGGATATTCCGGCAGGGCTTCGCTATATTTTAATCAGGGATTGAGTACAATCGAAGCAATTGGTTCTGCTAACTCAAGCGATTTTTTGATGAAAATCGGCAATATTCTTCTTTCTGAAAGATATGATATCTACCTGAAACTTGAACAATGCAAGGGCGATGTAGATGATATTCTTAAAAGTTACTCTGCAGCATTAAGCTATGGCAATGATGAAACTCTCAATTCAATGGACATTACTGAAGATTGGTTCGAAACTTTTGAAATTCCGCTGATTGCAGGAACCTGGGTTACCAGAAATGAAGAAGAACCTGATGACGTAATAGAGTTAACTAATCTTTTTGCTTTGGATGAAATTCCTGAAGAAATAGATATTAATCCAAATTCAGAAAGAGAAGGAAAAATTCTTACCAGATGGAACCCCGAAATTAAATTAGCATTTGAGCAAAATCTCGAACTATTATACTATCATAAATTGATACCCGAAATACCAGCTGTGAAAGTATTTGGAGTAGATTAGTATCTACTCCAATATTATTTTTTCAATTTTTGATGAATTGCCGGATTGAATCTTAATAAAATACATTCCAGATGGCATTAATTTCCCTTTTTCATCTTTGCTGTCCCAAAATGTAGAATAAAACCCTGCATCATAAAATCCATCAATTAGATTTCTGATTTTATTCCCAAATAAATCATAAATTTCAAGTGAAATATTTTCACCCTTATCAACAGTAAAGTCAATATTTGCTTGTACTCTTACAGGATTCGGGTACACTTTTAAGTGGTTTTCATAAAAGTTATCTGATATGCTTGTTGCAGAATTTGGTCTGCCGGGAGTGCCTCCGTCAACATAAGAAACTCGCCATGATGAGGCAATTGAATTATCTGAAAACGCATCAATAAGTTCAAGTGATGGACCAAGCCCGTCTGCTTCGGGATACCATGGAGGACGATTTGTGTATTTTACAGAATCTTTCAATACACCATGATTATCGAATATTCTTACCATATCATCAGTACCCAAACCAAATGAAAATTCTCCAGTGAAATTTTTGATTTGAGGATATATTCTTGTAAATCTGTTTCTACTCTCGATTAATACAAGATATTCACCTGATTTTAAAGTAGTATTATTTGGAATTGCGAAATGTCGGTTATTGTTGTCATCTTTCATTAACCAGCCACTTACATCAATATCCAAATCACCCGGATTATACAATTCAACCCAGTCATCTGAATTAATATCCGGTGCAGCTTTATACATTATTTCATTAATGACGACCATCCCGGGAACTGGCTCGAATATTTCCTCGAAAATCGCTTTTATACTTGCAATTGAATCATAAGGAGTAAATGATAGCGTATCACCTAATACTATCATGCTTTCGTTTATAAACCAGAATTTGAATTCACTTCCAATATTTCGGTTGTAAGTCACTTTTATCGGTATTTCCCTGAAATAGATACCGTTCCAGCCAATTGGCAATTTATTTAGACTATTGACATTAAAAGTACAGGCATTTGGTAAATTTGATGTTACTTCAATTACAACTGTACCACTTAATTCAAAGTATTCTCTCAAATGCTCACGATAGTAGGAGGGTCGTTCTTCAAAATAAGTCATCATCATATCAACGTGTTTATCAAAAAGTGGTATACTTCTTTCCCACCTGTTAATTTGAATTGGAACTGTTGGTCGTATATTTGTTATTAGACTATCAAGTAAATTTTGCAAAGGTTCAGCACTTAAAGTTGTATTCAACAAGTCACAATTTCTATTTAAGTATTTATCTCTAAATTCTTTGCTTTTGAATGAATTTAATAAAATTGACGGGAAATGATATAATTCAGGGTCTTCCTGAGCTTTTTCCATCGAATATTTAAAATGGTCAACTCTGAAAATATTGGTAAAGTCAAAATTTAAAGATAAATCAAAATCCATTAAAATCCAACGCCATTTGTTATCTAATTGACTTGAACGCCAAAATTTGAAATTATGCTGGGGCCAATCTGTGTTATTAGCCCAAAATGAAACTGCGGAATAATCAATCAAATTATCTATGTCAATTATATTATCTAAATATGAAATAACTGAGTCGGCATCAATTTCCCGCATTGTAATTAACATATCGCGATAGGTTCTGGAAGAACCTGCCATTAATCTGTAAACCGGCTCCATCATACTGATTGAAGGCACTTCGACCTTATGCCTTCCTTCAATTAATTCGGTATCAAATCTTTCCCGGAGATTATACATTCCCCAAAATTCACCATTCAAATAAACCATAACCGGCCTGTAAGCAGTTCCTTTCACAAAATCAATTTTCTCACCGAGTACACTTACAAATGCATCTCTAATGAATGCACCAAACCTATCCTGACCTGAATTTCTTATCAATATTTTATCATAAACTTTTAGTCCGCTTTCTCCAAAAAATGGATATTCAAGGTCACTAAGTCCATATTTCGACTTGGCATTGAACCTTAGAGATGTTTGCTCATCCAACGCTGCACCATGACCATGAGTTTTGATAGCTGTTCTGTTGACAAAATCACGTTTGTCATTGAATTCAAAAAATTCAAATGTTAAAGGATATTCAAAATTTGAATGAGGTCTTTCAAATAATCCAATTTCCTCATCAAAAAAATATTCGGGATTTGATGAAATTGAGACTACCGGCATACCCGCAGTATTTTCATTTATCAAATATGTAGCTGTTTCAATTTGACTTGGAATATAGTTATTGCGGTAAGCAATAGCTTTAAGAACTGTTGTATTATTAATGAAAATAGTACCACCCTGATATTTAGTTGATGTCTCATTAGGCTCGCTTCCATCTAATGTGTAGAAACACACTTCGGCTGAATTATCCAGTTTAATCGAAACACTAATCGGCGATTCATACATTCCGGCTTCTTGTGAAAACTGAGGATTTTTTACTATTCCAAGCTTGGGGTTTTCATTGATTTTTTCCGGTGTTGGTGGCATTGAGTAAGTCCAGTTTCCGGTTCCATTAGGAATTCTGGCATAAGACATATCAACATACATTTCAGGTAATTCAACTTTATCAACTAAATTGCCCTGCCTGTTCCATAGGTAAACTGTTTCTCCACTCCGGGAAATGCTGAAATTTGTGTGCATTTCTCTTGAAAAATATGATTTACCACTGAGCATCAAGTCATGTTCGATAGTATTTAAACTTTCAAATCCATAAGCAGAGCCGTTTACTTTGAGGTTTGAGTATGATGCTTTACCATTATTCCCGGGGTTTGTTGAGGATAAAGCTATTCCAACAAAAACATTGTGGGGAAAATCCCAAAACATTGTGTGCGATTCAAGACAAAATCCCTCAATGTCATAAATTCCGGCTGTAATGCTGTCGTCTTTCCTTTTGACCGATAGAACAACATTCGGATAAATTGCCTCAGTTTTAGAGTAAATTCTCTTAGGGTAGCGATATTCAAAAACTGTTGTGTCGCGGTATAAAAACTCACAATTTGGCCTGTCATCTCTTTGCGAGAATACACCGAAGAACCTGTTTGTATTCGTTAAATCTTCTCTGACAATTACTCCTGTACTGCCAAAAGGAGCTATATTACTGATGGAATGAACCTGAACGGAGAACTCAAAATCACCGCTTAATTCAGTATATTGAAATTTATAGCTGTCATCACGGGAGTGTGGAAAAATCCCCTGACCTGCGGCTTCCATAATGAATTTACCGGAATTGCTGTAGTTTTTGCCGCTTGCCATGACAACAAACCTCTCGTAACCTGCCATCTCATAATTTGGGAATGTCCATGCATTGTTAATATTGTCACGGTCAAAAATTTTCCAGCCCCCAAGATTCACAGGATTCGGACTTGTGTTATAAAGTTCAATCCAGTCAGGTCTTTCATGGTCTTCATCCATTAACACATCATAATTTACAGAGCTTACTTCATTAATAACAACTTGTGAATGTAGTCCTGCAACAGAAAATATTATGCCTATTATAACAGCTAAATTCTTCTTCAATTTCAATTCACCAAATAAATATTTATAAAATGTACTTCCTTATACGTACAATAACACATTAACTTGAATTTCATCTCATAAAAATTGCATTTTGTACAAAATAGTAACATTTTTTTTTTACAAAACTACTTTAAGGCACAAAAATTTGTATTTATAAAGGCAAGAAGGAGATAAATTATTTGAAATTGATTTTTAAAATTTTAGCACGATATTTTGAATCATTAAGCTGATAAGTAAATTATAATAAAAGTATTTAGCTCAACATATTGACACCATTTGCTATTAATGGTAAGCAACTACGTTGCTGTTCCAAATCCCTACCAACAATTGATTTTTTTTTGTTTGAGATTATAACTAAAATATTTATAATGAATAATTTCCGACATCGAAGATGTCAAATCCTTATAGAAACGATGGATATGTTGCATATTCGACCTCTTTAAGGTCGTATTAAAGATTATTTTAAAACCATTTTCTATAAGCATACAACTCCTTCGGAGTTGAAGAACAATAGGTAGGTTTCACAACACCAATTGCTATTAATGGTAAGCAACTACGTTGTTTCCAAATCCCGAACCCCCAGCAACTAAAACCCAACAACAGAAGGAAGCTTCAGTTCTACTTTGAACTGTTATTAATAAAGTCGCAGTTGGCAATTTTTAGGTAAATTGAATTTGGGTTAATATCGGCTAATCTTGTAAAGTGCATTGTGGCAGCTTTTTTATCATTACGGGAGCAGTGAATTTGCCCAAGTCTGACCAATACTCTTTCAAGCACACTATTAGGTAAGCGAATATCAACGAGCATGCTTTCAAGCAGGCTTTTTGCTTCATTCAGATTGTTTTCACTTAAAGTACATTCAATCAGATAAAAATCGGCTTCATAATATAGTGAGTCATCATCACTGACAGTATTTTTTAAAGCATTGAATTTCTGTCTTGCACTAACATAATTTTTCTTGTCAAAATCATTTAAAGCGTCTTCAAACATATCTTTTAATTCATTTGAAGCCGATAATTTTGTTTTTTTAAATATATTTCAAAAAAAAATCCCCTGTGAATGATTTCAAGGGGATTTTCGATGAAATAAAGAAATAATTAATTTACAAATTTTACTCTGAATCTGCCGCTTTCAACTTTTCTTGTATCAGACTGTCCTTGTGCTGTATTAGTAGCTACAAAGCTAAATGAACCTGATATTTCCTCGTCAGTAACATTTGAAATTGTGTAAGTAACATTAGTGTTACTATATGCCTTCTGACCTGCCATTGGGTTAGAAATATCTATTACATTAACATTGCCAATTCCTCCTGTATGCGTACCGGCTTCAACTTTAGGAATTGTTAGGGTAATAGTTTCGGTTGCTCCGGTAATTGCGGCGCCTGTAATTTGGTACATAGCTCCACCAATTTTTGAGGCTAATGCTTGCTGGCTTTTCCAGGTTTTACCATCAAGTTTTGCTTCAAGTGTACCTAATATCATTTCACCTGAATTATTTGTTCCACTATCCGAGGAGCATGATGCTATAAAAATTACAGATAATACAACTAAGACTATTGCAAACAATTTGCTCATAAGAACTCCATAAATAAATATTTGATAATAAAATTGTAATACAAAAATAATATATTATTTTAAATTATAAAAATAATTAGCTTAATCTTAATATTTTAAAAATTAAATTTTGAGAATATTATTTAAAAGATATTTACAACAAATGAAATTTCATCAACAAATTGCTGATTAAATTATGTTTTTTGCTTTCAAATAGTTATTTTTGAATATTAAATATGTGTAATCATTGGAAATAAAAATTTCCAAAAAAAACTATAACGGAGAAAATATGTTAAAATTCAAAAATTATATCAACGGTGAATGGGTAGAGCCGGTTGATGGCAAATACTTCCCAAATATTTCCCCTGCAAATCGTGAAGATATTATAGGTGAATTTCCTGATTCAGGTCAGCCGGATGTTGACAACGCTGCAAAAGCTGCTCGTGCTGCTTTCAAAGAATGGAGCAGAATGCCTGCACCAAAACGCGGCGACATAATCAAAAAAGCAGGTGATATTTTTGTTCGCAGAAAAGAAGAATTAGCCCGCATTATGACACGCGAAATGGGCAAACCAACTTTTGAAACCGAAGGTGATGTTCAGGAAGCAATTGATACTGCATACTATTCAGCATCAGAAACACGCAGATTATTTGGTTATACAGCCCCATCAGAAATGGAAAATAAAATGAATTTATCTTTCCGTACTGCAATTGGTGTTTGTGGTATCATTACTGCATGGAATTTTCCGGTTGCCGTTCCTTCATGGAAAATTCTTCCCGGACTTGCAGCGGGTAACACTATAATTTATAAACCATCTAAAGAATCTCCTCATTCAGGAGTAATTTTTGCAGAAATTCTTGAAGAAGCAGGCGTTCCGAAAGGTGTGTTTAATCTTGTGCTTGGCAAAGGTTCAATGGGCAATATGATTGTAGAGCATCCTGAAGTTAATCTCATCGGATTTACAGGTTCTACTGATATTGGAACAAAATTAGGCGAAATTTGCGGCAGAATGAATAAAAAAGTATCACTCGAAATGGGTGGAAAAAATGCTCAAATCGTTCTTGATGATGCAAATCTTGAGCTTGCGGTTGAAGGAGCTTTATGGGGTGCGTTTGGTACGACCGGACAGCGTTGTACTGCTACTTCAAGAGTAATTGTTGAAAAAGGCATTTACGATAAATTTGTTGAAATTATGGTGGAAAAAGCTAATAATCTGAAACTCGGTGATGGACTCGTAAAAGGAACGGATGTTGGTCCGGTAATACACGAAAAATCGCTTCAGAATTGCCAGTATTATACTAATTTAGGTATTGAAGACGGCGGCAGATTGGTTTGTGGTGGCGAGCCGGCTACTGATGGCGAACTTGCTAAAGGATTTTTCTTCAAACCAACTATTATTGCTGATGTTACTGTACAAAACAGACTTTTCAATGAAGAAGTTTTTGGACCTGTTCTGGCAATTACTAAAGCAGAAAATTTTGAACACGCTATTGAACTTCAGAATCATTGTGAATATGGACTTTCATCATCAATTTTCACACGTGATGTAAATAAGGCATTTGTAGCAATTCGTGAAATTGAAGCAGGCATTACTTATATCAATGCTCCTACAATCGGAGCAGAAGCTCACATGCCTTTCGGCGGCGTGAAAGGTACCGGCAACGGACATCGCGAAGGTGGCTGGACTGTATTTGATATTTTCACCGAATGGAAAACGGTTTATGTTGATTATTCTGATAAACTCCAAAGAGCGCAAATAGATAACTATTAAGAGCCTTTTGAACGTATAAATTTATATATGATGGGGGTTGTCTAATTAAGAGATAGCCCCAGTTAATTGTGTCCAAACAAACTTTTTTAGATTCGATAATATTATATTTGAAAATTATTTTTAATTTTACTTTTTTCTCATCCAAAAATTGAGGAGTATTTATTTTGAATTCGGCTAAAGAACAAACCCAGCAGAGGGCGGATAAATTTTTGAAATTAAATGCAATTGCCCTGATTGGAGTCTCCGAGAAAGCAGATAAATTTGGCAATATGATTTTCAATGAATTGAAAGAAAAGCAAATCAATATTTTTCAGCTACACAGTAAACACGAAAGTTTGAATAATGCACCTTGCTATAAATCAATTGATGATATGCCCGAAAAACCTGATGGATTGATAATTAATGTAGCTTCAAATAAAACCGCCTCTTTGATTGAGGAGTATCGTAAACAGGGAATCCAAAACTTCTGGATACAAAGAGGTTCTGAATCCCCTGAAGCAAAAAAATATTGCGAGGATAATAATCTTGACTATGTCAGCGGTAAGTGCATCCTGATGTTTGCACAACCGGTAAAATCCGTACACAGCTTTCACCGAACAATTTGGAAGTGGTTCGGAAAAAGTTAAATTATTGCAAAGTATTTTTAAACTGAATATATCTCTGGGTAAAAACATTGTTTTCAGACGGCTCAGTAAGCTTAGCATCTGCAATCAATTTATTCAGAGCGTCAATTCTTTTTTGGTCAAGCGGGTGTGTGGAAAAAAGTTCGGCAAAAGCGCTATTATTACTCTCTGAACCGATTTTTTCAAAGAAAAATTTGCCTGCACCAGGATACCATACAGTTGACTGCAAATATTTGAATGAATACTCATCAGCTTCGTACTCATCTTCACGACTGTTATAGAGGAATCCCAATCCTGATGCAAGATTTGCTGCAATTTCCTCAATTTGTGATGGATTATTTCCAAGCAGGAATCCGAGTAAGACTGATGCTCCATAAGCTTTAGTCATTCTCTTAGTAGCGTGACGTCTTTCTGCATGGGCGACTTCGTGGGCAAGAATTGCAGCAAGGGTAGCTTCATTATCAAGATATTTAAGCAGACCTTTGTAAACATGAATATAACCACCCGGCAAAGCAAACGCATTAATTGTTTCGGTATCAATTATTGTTACCTGATAATTAAATTGCTCTCTATAATTCACAAGCGGTGATTGAATAATCTGATTCATTATATTCTGAACATAAGCAGTAGCATTAGGATTGTTTAATATCGGATAATTGGCTTGGTCCTGATGCATTTCAGTAACAACCTGAGCACCGAGATTAACATCATCCGAAATGCTGAATAAATTCAAATTGCTAACACTTACACCATCTGAGCAGCCATAATTAAAAATGACCACCGAAAGTAAAACAACAAAATAAATTTTAGCGTTGTAGATAGATTTTTTCAACTTAGATTACTCCTTAAACATATTTTAATATATAATAGACGTTCAAATTTAGAAATTGTTAAATGTCGGGTAAATATAATTTTAATAACGACTTTTTATGTTTAATATGTAGTTATATTAGCTTTTGAAAATATTAGTAACTCAGCAGTATCATATAAAAAAAAGCCACATTTCGCTTTTTATGGCTTAATGTGGCATACTGAAAATTCATAATATATTGTTTATTAGTTTCCTATCTCGATTACCTGTTTATTGAAAATATTGCCCGAATTTACGACATTTCCAATCACTTGAAGCGCATTGGCATCAACTTCAAGATTTGAATTTTCATCAACATAAACACTACCATCTACCAGAACAGGTACATTAACAATCTTATTTCCAATACCGGAAATCCTGAGATTACCCGGATACTTACTGAAGAATGGCGCAAATGGATCTGCAACTATTGTCTGAGTTCCGGTATATTCAACAGTAGATAATAAAGGATTCATCAAATAAACGCTAAAGTTCTTTATAGTAGTTGATATTGATGGTACATTCAATCCACCAAAGGCAATAGTAGCATTATCCTGAAGGTCGAAAATACCTTTAACAGGTACAAGACATTCAAAACAATTGATGACATTTGTTCCTAAATCAAGTTTGGAATCGTGACGGACAATTAAAGTATCAATATTAGCTTCCGCAATATTCAGATTAACTGTATGGTCAAGACCTACATACACATTATCTTCAAAATTGTCCGGGTCAGGACCTGGAAATTCTCCAGGCAATAATGGTGCACCTATATGTGTATTTTCATAAGTCCAGGTATTATGGTCATTCCAAGGACCATTCTGACGACTATAAAAAGAGGGCGAGAATTTTTCACCTATATAGAAGACACCTAAGCCAATCCAGTTATCCGCTAAGTTTGCTATTTCAACACTTGCAGTACCGACATTCCAGTTCAATTCAGCAAATTCACGCTGTTTCCACATTGGAGTTTCGAGTGGAACGCTGCGACGCTTGAGAAGTGCTAAATCCGGCTGTCCACCTGTAAGATTAGCAACTTCAGAGGCAGGGAACTCAAAACGTGTATTGGCTGTTCTGTCACCAAGGCTGAAATTATTCCAAGGCGCAAGAGTCCAGTAATAATTAATTTTCCTTACCGGGTCAACTCTTGCCTGATTATGATTTACAGGTGAATCCACTCTTCCGGCTATATGCCCTGAAGTTCCTGTTCCGGCTGTGATTGAAAGTGTTGCGGGCATATACAATGCACCATAGCCTATATCATATCTGAATGTATTGACTCCGGAACCCACAGTTGATTTAAGTAAATATCCATCTATGTGACCAATTCCGCTTCGAGTAACAGTGGTAGTATCGAATTGAAGAATTACTCTCTTTTCAGAATCTCTACCATTTATATATGCAGTATTTCCTGTATTGAAATTAAGATTACGGGCAATATTCAGAGAAGCAGAATCCGCAGCACCTGATAATATCAGATTACCTGTTGTTTTAGTAAGCCTGAGATTATAAATATTAATTCCGGAAGAATCATTCATTACAAAATGCTGATTGGCAGTACCATTTAAATTCAGTGTTCCGGTAACTCTTTCAACTTGTGCGGTATTCTGTACTACAAAATCACCTTTCAAATTGACTAAATTATTACCCATACGGATTTTGCCTTTATTAACAAGCAAGCTGTCTTCGACATTATAAACTACATTCGCGAATGTTACACTATTATTTACAATACCTGTATTATCAACCAGTACAGTTTTTGGATTAACAGGACCATCTCCAATGGCTTGAGCCTGTTTACCGATATATTCATAGACGCCCTGTCCAAAAGCACGGATTGAAGTGGTACGCACAGCCCCAATATTTGGAGTTGGACCTGCAACTGATGTAAATCCAAATGCATCGTCAGTAGCAAGATGACAATTATTATTCAATGAGAATGATAATCCTCTCAAATATCTTTCATCGAGTATTCTCAATTTTCCGGGCAAGCCGTTATGAACCTCAACAAGAACGGAACGAACCCTTGGACTTGAATTCTGAATTGTTACAATTCGGTTATTACCAATGAAAACGCGATCGGTTTCCTGATTTGGAATTCTGACTGCAGGCGTTCCGGTATATGAACCCATCAGCCAAGTTCCGATATTATTCCAATCTCCACTTGCTCCCGAGAAAAATCTCTCGCCAGAAATTTCACCTATAATAAAATCACCAAAAGCAACATTATTATTTGAAGTTGTACTAGAGTCAGTTCTTGCAAATGGGTCTGTAATAAACCAATCACCGGCATTATTCCACTCAGGAGTTCTTCTAAAGTGTTCGAATATACCAAATGAGGAGCCCGGTTTAACATCGCCTGACGGTGTCAAACCTTTAATGAAAAATGTAGTTAATGTAAATGAACGACCACCTCCGAGAGAAAATGGATTATCACCAAGAGGCAGTATCTGCCAGTATCTGTCAATATGAGTATTCGACTGCAATACTGCTGAAGCTCCGGCAATATCGGGATGTTCTGTATTAAATGCTTTTATTGAAAGTGTACCTTCTGAGCCAAGACCTGAAGAAGTCTGAATTCTGACAGGCGTGTAGCGATTCACACCAACAGGGAATAACTTGTCCTGAACGCCGTCATTTATCCATCTTCTCAAAAATCCGTTAACGTGTCCCTGTCCGAATCTCTGAATGGATGCAAGGTCTGTATTATTTGTACCAACTTGAACATATCTGCTATTGCCGGTATTTATCAAAGCTCGGTTACTAACAGAAAACTCAAGTGTATTTCTTACTACAAGATTTGAATTCGTATAAGTCGGTGAATTTGATAAAAATACCGTTCCGCTATCAGCCTTGCTGATTGATAAATCATAGAAACTATCACTATTCAGACTGCTTATAGAAAGTGTCTGCGAACTCTTTGTAGGTGGTGTCGCTGTAGTATCACCTACAAATGACACTCGTCTTGTACCAATATTACCACTCTTATACTGACCTTCAATAGTAAAATCGCCACCTACATTTAGGTTGTTACCATTTTGATTAAAAATACCATCTCCACGGATTCTGATATCATTTCTTACCGTTACTATTGGAGAGCCGACAAGCAGGTCATTACTGTGTGTATTTGCAATATCAAGATTCCAGAATGGCACTGAGGCAATTAAATTAAATGGCTCAGGATTAACCGGATTTACAGCCGGATCACCAAACTGAACAGTTCCACCCGTTACTATGGCGTTCGATGAAGACATAAGATAATCGGGGTCCTTCTCATCAGATAAGCTTTTTTCCATTGGTTTATAAATAATAACCTTACTGTTACCTGACATAGTAACTTGAGAATTTGCTTCACCAAAGTCAAATGCAGCACGTCTCTCGGCAGAATTTGTAGTTGCACCCTCAATCATTACTTCAATTTGAGCATTTTCTTTGATCCTGAAATCAACATTTGATGTCGTAAATCTTCGCCTCATACTTCCCGCTACTTTTAGCTGGCTTGTTCCGGCTATATCAATAATTGTTACTGACTCATACTGGAAGTTTTCGTCTTTTGCATTTCCAATGGTCATATCTCCATTTATAAGCCAAACAGAAGCATTCTGACCGCAAATTAAACCATCATCGAATATTACATTTCCATCTCGAACAACCAAACCAACAAGGTCACCAAGGAATACATCACCATCTCCATCCGTAGAAAGTGTTATGTCGGCGTTAACGTCATGGACGTACATTCCGGCATCAAGATCGAAATTAACCTCAGGAGCTACAACTGCACTTGTAAATGCACTTGAAAAACTTGCGGATTTATTCACAGTATTCCAAACGGAGTCAGCTTTTAAAATACGGACATTTCCGAGACTGCTGTAATTACCTTCACCGGATATAAATGTACTGTCAGCACCATTGAAGATTAGCCTGACATTTCTGGTAACATCCGGGTTTATATCAACTCCACGCCCTGCAACTCCCAAATTATTAAATTCACGCAGAATAAGCAAACTATCAATACTTGTAACGCTTGGAGAATTTGCTTTCGAAAGCAAACCTGTATTTCCTATCATCATAGAGCCGGAAATACGTAGTGATTTATCAGATGCAGCGGCTGTAGCAAATCTCAATTCAGGACTTGTTGAAGGTGATGTAATGCCGATACCAACTGAATCTACAGGATTAATTACTGATTTGTCGAATGTTACAATGTGATTTGCACCTATGTAAACAGTATCATTCGGATAAAAGCCCGGATAATTGAGAGCTGCAATATTTGCAACTTCATGAACACCACTATTGGTTATATTAGTCCAGGTATTTGGATTAGTCCAGTCTCCTGACTGACGGCTCCAGTAAACTTTGCCTTTGGCATAAGCCTCGGGGTCTCCGGCTGTCCAGTCGTGATATGGTAATGTTTGAGCATTTTCTACAATTATAAATTTATTCGTTGTATCAATTTCAAGAATTGTAGCTCCAAAAATTGTGGAAGACCAGCCCGGGTCAAGTGCCGATATATCCGTTCTTCTGTATATTGAAGGTTTATAAGCTAAAATATTACCATTTACTTCAGGGTCATTATATCTGAATCGAGCATTCATATTGCCTGTTGATTGAGTGATACCCGAAGAATTCACACTCCAATACTTAGAAAGTACATCAGGAGTGCCCGTGAGAGATGGATGAGGATAATTAGTTCTAAGAGAAAACTCAAGATAATTTCCTGCAGCAAAATCCATATTATTAAGCTCGAATCTTGCTTCACCATATCTCGGGGTGCGTAAACCAAGAGAATCCTCACCGACAGGAAATCTGAAATCTCTGCTTTGTCCGATACCTGTGGCAAAAATCTTTCGCAATTTTCCTGTATTTGGTCCACCGCTAACCTTAATCATTCTGTTTACGCGGAATGAATCAAGATTGTTTATTGTAGCACTTTCTCCAAATATTAAAGTGCGGTCGTCTGCTACATTCAAGAATGTATTTGAAAGTACATCCAAATTGCCATCAATAGTAGCATCACGATTAAATGTAACTGTTCCTGAAGGCTTATTAATTTGTAATACTGATGGAAAAGCCGTTAAATCAGATGTACCGCGAATTTGCTGATTATTTGTGCTGTCAAGTATAATTGCACGATTTGACGGATTAGTGAGATTATGAAAACCTACATCACTTGAGTAGTTTACAATATCACCTTTGATCGTAATTGTTCTGTTGCCATCTCTATTTTGTAAACGTCCATTAATGAAAACAATACTGTCTTTAATAATTAATGGAGCGTCATTTTGTAATCTTACTTCAGCAGTACCGGTATAATTTATTTCAAGTGAACCTATACGCTGTGGAAGTGCATCTCCTGCATCTTGAGCATTTGTATTTCTGATATATGCGAAATTGTTTATGCCAAGCGAATTCCAATCATAATTTAAGATAGAACTCGCATTAATTTTTCTTATATTACCGGGATTTGGATCGCCCGGGTTTAAATTAGTTATTCCTCTTCTATGACCAATATATAGTTTGCCACCATTTTTTTGTACATATTGCTCGGTACTGATAACATTGTTTTGTGGAATTACAAGTTTCCCCATACCACTTGCAGACCTTTCTAAAAGCAAATATCTAAGGTTCAAATTGTTAGTATTATAATATACAGAGTCGCCTGCACCAATTATTGCAAAGTCCCTGAAATTAGCATCGTTTAGTCTTGGATAGTCATTGGCATCATTTACAGGAATTGCATATCCGATTTCTGTATCTTCATATAATATATTTGCACTTTCGTTTGCCCATGTATTTGGGTCAGTCCAATTGCCTGAATTACGGGAATAAAATATTCTTTCTGGTATTGCAGGTACAGGCTCGCCTATCATAACAACAATGGCATTAGTTGCTGTAAATTGAGATGGAATTGTAAAAATATTATTCCCACCTAAAGTAGGATTATTTGGATAAGCTCTTAGTGCAGTAGCAGAGTCATTTGTTGTTGAAATATTTGCTGTCCTAGTCCAATTACTATCCGCAGTCAATCTAAAAGCACTGTAAGTCAAAGGGTTAATCCCACCACGTGGTTCATCCTGAGTAAAAAAGATATTCATTGTTAAAGCTCTATCGCCTTGTGTATAGGCTGGAGTTAATCCAACGGGCCTTGTTACTTCATAATACCTTTGAATGTTAGTGTTTGAATTGATTTGATCAGATTTAATATTGAAAAAAGGATGATTACCATCAACAGCTTGTATTTCAAGTAAACCTGATGCTTGACCTCCGGTTCCACCAATTTCGTTTCTATTAATTATAAGCGGAGAATACCTTGTTCCGGTTCCTATAGGGAAATATCTGTTGGTTTCACTGGCTGAAATGAATCTTACTAATCTACCGGCAACATAGCCGTATAGTGGGTTTGGCATGGTTGCATTATTTTCTGCAGTAGAAAATATATCACGTCTGCCAAATCCATAAACTCCACCATCAGGGTCATAAACATTTAGGTACTTACTGAATGTCGCAACATCAAAAAATGCTCTGTTAGGATCTTTTAGCCAAAAAATTGATGTCCTAATATTAAAATGTGATATCACAACTCCATCGGGCTTAGAAATAGATAACCTGTTGAAAACAAGAGGACCACCTGAATCATCGAAAGTACCTCTAATTCTTTGCTCTCCATTACCATTGAAAACAATAACACCTTGCCAGGTTGCTGTATCAGCGTTATTATTTGCTCCATTTGAACCCAAATTAGATACTCTTTGCGTCCCCGGCGTAAATGTACCATTATCAACAACAAAATTACCACCTATTTTCATAATTACTGTTGATAAATTTGAATTACCATTCATAAAATATAAACTATCCAAAACTTGCTTAATTACAGGAGTTGTACCTGTAAACGTCAAAGTTCCACTTGGTTTATCTACAATCAAATTTTGGACAAAATCCGGATAACCATTACCAGTTGCCTGATTTCCATTCCTTGCATAAATGAAATTGCCACGGTTATGATTATTAAAATTATACTGTCTTGTTGTTGTTCTGACTGCACCATTAGCTCCGGTGTTTACTATACCGTCCTGATGTCTGATTGTAATTGCAGCACCGCTGTCAAGACGGAAAGTACCGGCACCATCAATAAATCTTACATCCTGACCAAAAATCAGATGTCCGTTTTCATATCCGGGGGCGCCGGTTTCAACTACAAATAGGCGACTTGCACCAACAGTATAATTTGAATCATTTAAAGTAACAACTTTTCCGTTACCAATTCTTATATTATCATTATTTCCGGGAGGTCTGAGTGCCTGCTCAATACTTAAGTATCCGGCAGTTGACCATGTAGATGGTGCGTGGAAACTTCCATCAGCTATACTGAAATATGTAAATACTTTGGGGTCACCGACCATAAAGTAATTAGTAGTATTACTATTAAAGTTCTGATTACCGGAAAACTTGGTAGAAAGTGCGTTTCTTTCAGCGGCGAATGGTTTCGACCATCTTCCGCTATTAATTGTGGTATCTCTCTGTCCAATTTCAAAAATAAGTGGGTTTGCACCATTTCTGATATCAGAAGCAGGGAAGAAAAATTCTATGTCATAAGTTCTTGATGCAGCTAAGCCAAAAAGCTGAGAGCCTGTTGTATCAGCATGTAAGACCCATGCTTTTCTCACATTTTTAGTAGAATCAAGTTCAGGTCCGTTGGTAGTCTGTGTTTCAATCACATCTCTTGTTAAATTAGGCGCATCTGTATCAAGAAGAACATAAGCATCAAGATAGCCGGGAGCACCACCCGGACCATTAATATCAAGTTTCATCGGGGAATAATCACTGCCAAGTCCCACAGCAAATGTTCTTGTGTGAGTTCCCTCAACAGATGGAAGCCTCAATCTTCCGTCCACATGTCCCGGATTGCCTCCCGGACGTGTAATAGTGCCATTAACCATAATCGGCTTATTGCCGACAGAATCAGAAAGTCTGCCACCAATATTACCCTCGATAAGTTCTAAGTTATTAGTAACATTTATCAGCGAATCGCCGTCAATTCTAACCATTCCACTGCTTTTATTGACTGTAAGATTGTAGAATACACCACCTCCATTCTGGTCAATACGCTGGTCACCAACTCCATTGAAATGAACTCTACCCTGATTAGCAACAAAAACACCCTTGTTCATCCAGTTGCCCTGAATTCCAAGTGGTGAGTTATTAATCGAGCGAAGTGAATTCGGATTAATTTCCAAATTTCCTGCTATGTTCAAGCTATCGGTAAAATTTACAAAACCATTTGCAAGAGTACCCATTATTCTGAGATTGTAAAACGATGTACCATTTGACTCGATATTCGTAACCTTACCATCAGCTTCAAATGTTACTAATCCAGTGCCGGCATCAAATGCTGAACCGGCTTCAGCAGTCCAGTTACCAAGTACTTTTATCCAGTGATTATTTGACCTCAAAGTACCCTGTTTAATATTCACTAAACTTCTGACCAATGCATGATTATCTGTAACTGATGCATCATTGGGGTCAAGAATATTTTTGTTTCCACTTCCATCAATAATAAGGTCGTGGAATTTTAATCTGAAGTTTATACCTACCGGATCAGGATAACCCGTAGGTATATCCTGATCGCCATTTCCATTGAAAACGACTTTTGAACCTGTAACCGTGAACCTTTCCGAGAGTGGATTTACATTAAATGACAGCCCTGATATATCAAGCTGTCCTCCAATTCTGATTTGTCCGGTCGGATCTAAAGTAACAAATGTATTTGGTCCTCTTGCACCCGCAAATTTAAGATTATTAAATTGTGTAACAGCAGGCTCACCGGGTGAAGGTGACTCACTCGAAGGTACACGGAAAGATCCTGTTCCGTCAAATGTAATTGTTCCGGCAGTAAAATTGCCGTTTTTATATTTAGTAGGGTAACTTTCACAGATAAGTTCCCCACCACGCATTATAATATTTCTACTGGTGGTATCTCCTGTTTCACCATTTGAAGTAAAGTTCCCATTCAGGAACAAATGATACTTACCTTCATTAATAACAAGAGAATCACTTATCAAAATTGATTTAGTAAGTGATACAGTGTCATCCAAACCATCTTTATTAATAATAATCGAGCCTACAATATCAGGAATTCCGGGTCCGGTTACCTGATTTAGGTCACCTATAAACTCATAAATTGCCTCGTTCGAATAGCTTCTTGCTTTTGATGATTGAATGTGTCCAAGAGGTCCGGTTTGATGAAAGCCATCAGCATTGGATATTGCAAGTGTACCTCCGGGCTTCAGAAAGAGAGAATCCCCAAGAACCTGAGCATTTGGATTTGGGATTCTTAAAACCCCGGTGCTGTCAATTAATACACGATTTACTTCTGCTGTAGTAGTATTCAAAGTAACTGTTCTGCCATTACCTATGAACACCTTATCATTCTGCGAATTTGGAATATTTGGTGACGGAATACCGGTATAACCCGTCTTTGACCAAGTCAGAGTATCATCCCAGGCACCATCCTGACGACTGTAGTAAAATGTAGAAATTGCCTCTTCCTGACCGGCTGTCCATTCACCATCAAGTAAAAGGCGTGTATTTGCTAAAGTGTCCTTTCGGTTTACCTCGTCCACATAAAATCTGTTGTTAATCGGCTCTATACCATATCCAAAGCCCGGATTAATATAATAGTCATCTCCCGGACGATAGAATAAAGTAAGGAAATACAAATCCTCAGCTCCCTGAACTTCGTCGTCATTATAGTTAAATCTGATATTATAACCACCTGGTTTAACAATTATGCTATTATAGTCAGTTCTCCAGTATTTCCTGAGTGCAACTTCTTTTACTTCTGTTGCATAATGCTCGCCTGCAATACACTGCACTGTCAAAGATGAATTTGTACCAAAATCGGTTTCATCATCTGCCGCAAAAACGTATCTTGCAGGTGAGTAAAATCTTTGTGTAGGAGAAGTAGTATCATTCGGTGTACCGATTGGAAATCGTATGTCAACATCAGTGCTGAGACCTTCCGACTGAACAAGTTTTCTGATTAATTTTCCTGTGAGATATTCTTCGCCACTTGATGTAATGTGTTTACTGTCCGAAAAAGGGTCGTTCAGAGGGTCATTTGTATAATTTGATGTAGAGTCGGGATATATCATAGCACCCGCTTCGAGAGTTAAGTCCGAGCGATGTATATTAAGTAAATGGCTTGATACAAGTCTGAGCGCCTGGTCTACTATTAAGTCAGTACCAATTGCAAGACTTAGCATATTGCCGCTACTGCCGGATTTTAAAATCCACAAACGCGACAAAGTCAGGTCATTGCCGGAGATAGTGTCCTGCAAATCACCGAAAAACCGCAATATACCGAAAGTATTCTGCTGATATGAGCCTTCGTATCGGAAATTACCTGAGATGTAAAAATTACTCACTCCGGAATTATCATGACTTAAGACAGAGCCCGTTTTGAGGTGAATCCCGCCGCGCACAGCCAAGAGACTGCCTTCCTTCAGGTGGATTGAAGCACCATTTACTGTCATTATCTGTCCGGACAATGTACCCGAAGAAAACAAAAGTAAAACTATTATTATATTGTATATTTTATTTTTCATATATCTTCTTATTTCAAAAATACATTTTGAAATGATTATCAATTCTTTTCTCTCTTTAATCTGCTATATTGTTCGTATTTGGTCATTAGTGCTTTATTATATAATTAATTACCTGATACGGAGGCATATTATTATGCGCTTGACCTCCACCAGTATCAGCAATAGCGTCACTACGCATAGTCGTATTTACTGTACCATTTGAATACATGTTGGCACCACTTATCCCCATAATTCTATCTGAAGGATTTGTATTTGTACCGCCAGCTACATTTCTTGCATTAATAGTATGATTATGGCTTGGCATTTCGCCGGTAGTCAAAGTATGAGTTTCGGCGCCACCTGTAGCACCAAGCGAGTGCGAACCACTGGAACCTAAAGGAAATCTGCCACTTAAATCTGGCAGATTAAATGTCGTAGAGCCGTCACCAGCGCCATAAGTTGTAGAAATTGCTGTGAATAATGCAGAATATGTTGTTCTGCTGACAGCATTTCCATTACAAATCAGCCAGCCATCAGGGGCTGTAGCACCTGCATACATCATAATCGAGCCCGCCGGTGCGGAGCTTCCTCCGGCAGGAGTAACCCAAGTCATTCCACCATTTGTAGTACTTGTCAGAACCATACCACTGCTTGATGCAGCGGGTGGAAACTGAAAAGTTGAAACAGTATTCAGGTCATTCGGTGCTGACAGCAGAATATATTTGCTGTTATCAGCAGGATTTTCTAATCTGATATGTTGTTCAGTCCTAACACTTTGACTAAAAGCAATTTGCATACAACAAAAATATAATGTTGCAATCACTAAAGTAATATTTACTGTATTTCTTAACATATAGAGCCCTTCAAATTTATTTTAATAAATTAGTTATTCGACCTTGATAATTCAACCCAATCACTACCATCAAAAATCAAAGTGATAGTGTCATCTATACTACCTTCCCAATTGCCTGTTAATTTAGTGCCTGAACCATCAGCCAAAGTGGTTGTGCCGGATCCGGTTTTCTGCAAAACTAAAAATTGTCCTGTTACGCCACCTGTAAGAGTAATTGACCCATCATTTGAAACCTTAATATAAGACCTGTCACCAACAGTGATACTTGAATTACTATTATCTACAGGACTAAACACAACGCCACCATTAATATGAAGTTTCGTACCGGGAGCTATTTCACCGATACCAACTTTACCATCGGCACTAATTCTCATTCTTTCAGCATCATTAGTGAAAAACAACATTGGGTCATTTTCTATTTGTCTGATATGCAAAGTACCATCGCCTGTAATGCTAAATCTCGAACCACTTGAAGCACCCGAATGTGTTAAAGTCATAGCTACAGATGCAGGAGTAGTATTATTGATATTTAATGTATTATTTGAAGCTGTAGAAACATTAATACGAACGCCACCATCTCCGCCATTTATTCTCATTCTTTCAGTATTATTCGTAGAGATTATTAAAGGCAAGTTTTCTTGTTGATTGACAATAGCATTACCCGAGCCATCAACACCAATATCGAATCCGTCTCCGGCAGTTGTACCGGTAGTAGTACCCGCAGTAAATTTATGAAAGTGTGCAGTAGCATTTCCTGCATCAGTATGAAGCAAAGAATTAGGTGTAAAAGATGTCTCACCGATAGCAACATTAGTCGCAGTAGCACGAAGTAAACTTGTGGCTTCCCAGTCGGCAGCACCGTATCTCAAGGTTTGGTTTGTAGTTCCCGGAGGTAAGCTACCACTACCTGAAGCGCCAAGGTCAATCCAGTTTGAACCGTTATATAAAAATAGTTTGTTGTCAGTATCATTAAAATAAGTCATACCCTTTGCAGGTGATCCGGGTTCAGCTCCAAGCGGAAAATGCCTTACGACACCATCCACAGTGAGTATAGAATTAACATCGTCCCATGTAAGGTCTGACATACCGCTAATCTGGTTAGCGTTTGCCCAGTAAGCAACATTTCCGGCAGTATTGGTAACTGCAGAAATAGCACCTGTGCCGTTTCCTCTGAGCATACCTGTAATATCGCCAACTCCTGTTCCGCCACGCTCTACAGGGAGGAGTCCTGTAGTAATTTTCGTAACGTCAAGGTTAGGAATATCAGTATCAGACAAAACGCTGAAATTTGGCGCTGAAGCTGTACCGGTAGATTTGAGAAAACTTCCGTTTGCACCAAGTGGTAATTCTGATAAAGTACCGGAACCATTGGAATAAAGTACCTGCCAGTTTCCGGCAGTAATTTTTGATGTGCTTAGATTAGGAATATCATTTTGTGTAAGTGCACGGAATGTAGGAATACCTGTAGAGCCATTCGGTGATGCGAAAATAAGATTTTGATTTTGGTCTGTCCATTCAAGCTGAATAGTACCGTTTGCAGTAAGAGGAGAATTAGAAACACTGATTTCAGAAGGTGCAGATAATCCAATAGAACTTACACCTAACAAAGCCACCCATGAAGTTCCATTGTAATACTCATATCTAACAGATGTAGAGTTATAAATAACCAGTCCTGTAGCAGGGCTTGCTATAGCATCTCTCTGAGTTTGATTCATTCTTGGGGGTAAAAAGCCTTTGTCGGTTGCGTTCAACTCAAGGATTGCAGAAGGGTCGGGAGATGTAGTACCAATACCGACATTATCCTGAGAAAAAAGACTGACAGAAATCAGCATTAGAAAAGATGTATAAACTAAAATTTTAAACATGACTATATATCCTACTTATTCTTTTGCAAAAAAAATAAAAAAACTTATTTCGATATACAAAAATAGTAATAATCATGCCAATATATATTAAGTAAAATTACTGAATAATAACTGTTATTACTAATTTTCGTCTAATCTGTACCTTTTATCCAATAATGCTAAATAACTTCAATGATTATAGGACAATATTCAAAATATAAAGTTAAATATATAAATATAAAAAATATTTATCTATTTAGATTTGTCGAATTAAATTGATATTAATTTTAATATAAGTTGATAGTAATATATATTTAATAAATATGTGCTTAAAAAATCTATCTTGTTTTGTTTTTTGAAGTGTAGTATGACCACAAAATATCAACGGCGAGAATTGAAAAAGTAAATGGCAGAAAAAGAACCGAGTCTTCGGGCCAGAAGAATCCAATATTAAAATCATAATATGAGAATGGAAAAAACCACGCATATCCTCTCTGAGTAACCGATGCTTGAAACATATCAAGCACAAAATGCGTTAACACCCCTAATCCGAGAAACTTCATTATACGATATTTAATTTTTTCTTCAAAGAACTGTGCAATTAAATATATAATCAGAAGCATCGCAACCGGTGTATGAAATGTATGAAAAAAATATCTGACAGGAGGATAAATTATCATAAAAGGTCTGGTGACCAAATCGGGAAGCATAGCTCCAAATAAGTATATAATCAGATCAGGTCTCGATATTTTACGATTTCTGACTAAATATGCTGCTGCAGTATGAGTAATTAAATCAGGCATCTTCCCTCACTTTGAATCTTTTAACAGATTTGTCAAATTGGAAATACTTATTAAATACATAGATTCCAATGAAAAGTGGAATTACAGATAGCCATATCTTAGCACCACGTGCCCGACTCACATTGAGAAATACTACCTGAACAGTATCTCCGCCGATGTGTTTTGATTTAATTTTCAGCAAATCACCAATGCGAATTTGGTCACCGGATTTAATCAGATGATGATACCCAACGCCAATAATAGAATCAGTATGACTTTCGGCATAGAAAGAGCTGTCACTGACAGATTTTACATAAAGACCATCCATATTCCATTCTGCGTGCTCTTTCTGTTCAAGGCGATAACGCTCACCATTATGATGATTATTGTACAACCCTAATGACAATAAGATTACTATAATAATTATTGATTTTACTGCTAAATTAGGCTTGTAAGGCATTTTGATTGCATTAATTTTTGTTTTAAAGTGATTTAATTTTGTATTTATTTTCCGGATACTTAGCATTTGCTTAGTTTGGCACAATTTTATCAGTCTTATTAAAGTAGGAAAAACTGAAGTCAAATCCTTCTGTAACTTAATAACATATCCCTATTAAAAGGGAAAAAACAATTTAAGCCAAGCTTAGAACTAAGAAAATTTATTGAATTTTCTCATTAAAAGGAATTACTTATTGTTGTACATATATAACATATCAATAGTAGTACCATTCGGACTTGATTCAATTTGCAGGTCATCCATAAGCTCACGAATAATGAAAACACCTCTACCGCTTGATTTCAGTAAATTTTCAGGCTCAAGACAATTTGCAATTGTTTCAGGATCAAATCCTTCTCCCTCATCCTTGACTTTGATATGAATTTTTTCATTGTCTGCACTTACAATGAAAAAAACGGATTTATCATCATTGAGTTTATTTCCGTGAATGATGGCATTATTAACAGCCTCAGTAACGGCAATCATGACATTATAGAATTTTTCTTCCTTGATACCAAGGCGTGCCCTCAGATTTTCAAGAATCGGTTCTACCGCTGTCAGCGAAGCTTTTTCGCTTTTAAGAGTATTTTCAGAATAGAATTCAATCTCACTCATTTGCATCTCAAAGTCTTATAGATGTATTAAGTATAATATTCGGTATTTCGTTTTTAAAAGTATCATTAATAATTTGAAATTCGTACCATCCGTTTAATCTAAAAACTGTACCACCCGGAAATTCAGCCGAAATAATAACTTCAGGAGCGTAAGACTCAGTTTTATAATCAGCATTTACAAATGCAGATGTCCTGAAAGTCTGTTGAGTTAGATTAAAGTATCTAAAACCTAAAGCAATATTAAAATGGTCGTCAAAATATCCTGTAAAATATTTCAAAAAGAGTTTCAAATTACCATTCACAGGCTGCTCTCTAAAATCATTCCAGAATAAAATTCCTGTTTCCTTATAAATCAAGTCAATTCTTGAGCCCATATAAAGATTCTTTCCTATGATTACGGCGATTGAATCATTATAACCAATCTGCCTTAAGCTGAAACTTCTCAGCCCGGGAGCAAAACCTTCAAAATCATATACTGTATAATTTGCAAGTACGTATGGCTGTGGACGCATATAAAAGTATTTTGTTTGAATTTCCAGTGAAGGAGCAAATTTTATACTTCGCATCCAAAAGTTTGAAGAGCTCCTTGAAGCTTTTAGATTAACCTGATGATTGAACTGAGATTCCGCATCTAATCTGAAAGTAAGGATATCAGAGAGTGATTTTCCGTAGCCCAGACTAATTAATCCAAGGAACTCATCTCTATCGGAATTATTTGTTTCGCTCGGAGTGTCGAATCTTGTTATCGAAGTCATTGCAGATAAATAAATTGTATCTTTTGAAGTAATATTAACTTTAGTTCTCGATAATACTCTGAATATTTTTGTTAAATTATCTAATTCAAATGCACGGGTTCTAAGCAAGTTGAAATCCTGTTCTCGTATATTACTAATATTATTCATTCTGTTCTCGTCACTATCGAAAGCGTAATAGAATCCGAACATTTGATTGAGATTATTGCTAATATAGTAAATTTCAGGATTTAATTGTATTCTGAGCTGGTTTCGGAACTGACGTACTCCTGTTCTGGGGTCACTTTCGATAAATTCTGTAAACTGTCTTTCAATTTGATTTTGATAGAATGAAAGCCTCATTATCCCGTTAATTTTTTCACTTAAACCAAAAGAGAAATTCACATCAGTATTAAGTACATTATTTGAGCGACCTTCGAGCGAATAAGCAAAATCAAGATTATTTGCATCCATAAATGCGGCATCACGTCTGAATGCGTTATACCTGTCGAGCAATTTATATGAGAAATTCATAGAAAGCATATCATAATAATCAAATTGCTTATGAATCATAGTATTTAAAGTATAAGTTCGGTTAATTCTATCCAAACTGAGTGATAAATGTTCACCTTTAAGATTTGCATCAATGCTGTAACCTTCGATATCATAATTATTTACAAGTCCGTCAATTTTGAATATATTGCCTGCACTCTCTATTCCCATTTGGTTATTTTGTTCTCTGCCTGCCTGTAAATCTAAATTGATATTATTTGCAAAATTGATTCTTGTACCACTTAACATATTAAATCGGCTTAATTCATTTAATTCGGTTGAGCCTCGATTGCTAATCATAACAAAATTACCTGAACTCAATATAGAGAAATATTCGCTGAGAGGGTAGCTGTAAGTCAATTCCAGCTCTTCATCATCTTGCAGAATTGTATTTGTTGCTGCATAAGCTGTGCCGAGGAATTTCTGATTTATATTAAATGTACCGAAATTTTGAATTGTCTGATAATTCATAAGAAGGTTGAATGAATAGATATTCAGTTGCTTATCAATACCATAACTTAATGAATTTGGCAGGATTCTTAAGCTGTCGCTTTCTATTACATCGTCATTAGCATAAATTATATTATTGAACAAAAAAAGGATTAATAACAAATGAGATAAAAGCCACTTACCAATATATGATTTGCAGCTTGATTTACCGTATGATTTTTTTTCAAAATCGCTCAATCGATAGAATTTTAAATATCGCAAAATATTAATTACAAAGATAAATTATAATTTTCATTAAATAAAATATTAATATTATAATTTTATGAATCATATTTTTTTATGCAAAAAAGCCCGAGCTATTAATAGCCCGGGCTTTAATTTGAAAAGCATAATCAACAATTATTTGCTGATG